>JAOZRX010000060.1 GCA_029939945.1 Candidatus Izemoplasma sp.
CAACTTCAAATGGTATCTTAACAGATCGTGAAGCTCGCAAACAAAAAGTTGGCGGAGAAATCTTAGCTTACGTTTGGTAAAAATTAAAATCAGGAGGTGTAATAAATGAGTCGTATTGGGAAAAAGCCAATTACACTACCTCAAGGTGTAACTGCAACAGTTGAGGGAAACCTTGTAACTGTTAAAGGACCAAAAGGATCATTAGAATTTAAGTTTAAACCAAGTATGAAAGTTAATGTAAATGAGTCTGAAGTGGTAGTAGAAAGACCATCGGATTCTAAACAAGATAAAGCAATACACGGGACTACTAGAGCTATTATTAATAATATGGCAATAGGTGTTTCAAAAGGATTTAGTAAAAAACTGCAAATGATTGGTGTTGGTTACCGTGCAATTATGAAAGGTGATCAATTAGTTATTAGTGCAGGTTATTCTCATCCAGTAAATTTAGATATTCCTAAAGAACTTACAGTAGAATTACCAAAAAATACTGTAATTACTGTATCGGGAATTGACAAACAACTAGTTGGAGAGTTTTCAGCAAATATTAGAGGGGTTCGCCCACCTGAACCTTATTTAGGAAAAGGAATCCGCTACGTAGGCGAATATGTACGTAGAAAAGAAGGAAAAACTGCTAAAAAGTAGTTAGGAGTGAATTTATATGATAAAGAAAATATCAAGAAATAAATTGCGCCAAAAAAGACACCTTAGAATTAGAAAAAATCTAATTGGAACAGCATCAAGACCACGTTTAAGTGTTTTTCGTTCATCAAAAAACATTTATGCTCAACTCATTGATGATGTAAACGGTGTTACTTTAACAAGCGCATCTACTGTTGAAAAAGACGGTAAATTACCAAATGGTGGAAGTAAAGAAACTGCAAAAGTTGTAGGTAAACTTATCGCAGAAAAAGCTTTAAAATTAGACATTAAAAACGTAATTTTTGACAGAAGTGGTTACCTTTACCATGGTAGAGTCAAAGAATTAGCTAATGCTGCACGTGCTGCAGGATTAGAATTCTAATAAGGAGGTACGTCAATGGCAAACGATAGAAGAAGACCTCGTCGTAAAAGAGAAGAAAAACTTTACGAAGAGAGAGTAGTTAATATTAACCGTGTTACTAAAGTTGTAAAAGGTGGACGTCGCTTCCGTTTCAGTGCTTTAGTAGTAATCGGAGATAAAAAAGGTAAAGTAGGATTTGGTACAGGGAAAGCTCAAGAAGTACCAGACGCTATTAAAAAAGCAATCGAAGATGCAAAAAGAAACTTAGTAAAAGTTTCAATGTATGGTAAAACAATACCCCATGAAATTACTGGTAGATTTGGTGCAGGAGAAATATTCTTAAAACCCGCTGTAAGTGGTACTGGTGTAATAGCTGGTGGACCTGTTCGTGCGGTAATTGAATTAGCTGGATACGAAGATATTTTAAGTAAATCTTTAGGATCTGCTACTCCAATTAATATAGTTCGCGCAACGTTTGATGGATTAAGCAAACTTAGAACTGCTGAACAAGTAGCTCGTACTCGTGGATTAACTGTAGAGGAGATTTTAAACTAATGGCAAAAGAACTACATATTACATTATTAAGAAGTTTAATCGCTTCTAAACCAAATCAAAGAAAAACTGCCAATGCATTAGGACTTACAAAATTACATAAAACTGTAATTAAAAAAGATACAGAAACTATAAGAGGGATGATTAACGTTATCTCACATTTAGTTGAAGTAACTGAGAAGTAGGAGGTGCTGACTATGGAATTACATAACTTAAAACCAAATCCAGGTGCTACTCATTCTAAGAAAAGAGTAGGTAGAGGTCCAGGAAGTGGAACAGGTAAAACTGCAGGATCAGGACATAAAGGACAAAATTCACGATCAGGTGGAAGTACTCGTTTAGGTTTTGAAGGTGGACAAACTCCATATTTCAAAAGACTTAAAAAAAGAGGATTCACTAATGTTAATAGAAAAGAGTATGCTGTTGTAAATCTTAGCGAATTAAATAGATACGCTGCAGATACAGTAGTTACTCCAGAAGTATTATTAAAAGATAGATTAATCACAAAACTTGAATCAGGATTGAAAATCTTAGGAAACGGAAATCTTGATGTTAAGTTGACTATTCAAGCTCATAAATTTACTGTAACAGCTGTTGAAAAAATACAAGCGGCTGGTGGAAGTGTCGAGGTGATTTAATTGGAAAATATAATTTCGGTATTTAAAAATAAGGATGTAATGAAGAAAATTTTATTTACATTATTTGCATTTTTAGTTTATAAAGCAGCAACTTATATTCACATACCACTTATTAATCCAGATCAAATCAGCCAATTCTTTGAAGATGCAGATGGCGGAATCATTGGTATGGCCAATGCTTTCACAGGAAATGCACTTAAGAATTACTCAATCATCGCATTAGGGATTGGTCCTTACATTACTGCTTCAATTGTTGTTCAATTATTACAAATGGACATTGTTCCAATTTTAAAAGAATGGCAAGAAGAGGGAGAAGTAGGGAAACAAAAAATAAATCAATTAACTAGATACTTAGCAATTGCTCTAGCATTTATTCAAGCATTAGCAATGACTTATGGATTTAGATTAACTGGTAACTCAATATTTGATATTGGTGTTGAAAATGTTAACTTTTTAACTTATACATATCTTGCAATTGTAATGACTGCAGGTAGTGCATTCTTATTATGGTTAGCTGATCAAATTACAAATAAAGGTATTGGTAATGGTACATCAATGATAATCGTTGCAGGGATTGTTTCAGTAATGCCTGGAATGATAAAAAGTTTAGTTGAAGAATATATTCAAGCTGACGGATCTGATTGGGGAAGTTATGGTATCTTTGCATTAGTTATGTTACTTTATATATTTGTAATATTCTTTGTTACCGTAATGCAATCAGCAAATCGAAAGATTCCAATTCAGTATTCTAATAGACCAACAGGACAAAAGTTCCAAGGTAGAAGTGATTCTAATATTCCATTGAAACTTAACTCTGCAGGTGTTATTCCGGTAATCTTCGCAGTAACATTATTGAGTATACCAACAACTATTATGAATTTCATTCCAGATGTTCAAGCGACAACTCTTGGAACATGGCTAAATGAAATGTTCTCATATCAAAGACCACTTGGATATGTAGTTTATGTAGGATTAATATTTGTATTTGCATTCTTTTATTCGTTTGTACAAATTAATCCAGAAAAAATTGCTAAAAACTTACAAAATCAAAATGCTTATGTTCCAGGTGTAAGACCAGGTATAGATACAGAAAACTATATCTCAAGATTATTATTTAAAATTACAGTTATCGGAGCTACATATTTAGTATTAATAGCTTCATTACCAATCTTCGCTACAATGATTTTTGGATTACCAGCTTATGTTCAAATTGGTGGTACAAGTTTATTAATCGTGGTTGGGGTAGCTATTGAAACTACTAAACAAATTAAAACTCAAACTCAAGAACAAAAATATAGTGGTTTTATTAAGTAATGTGACTGTCTAATGAAAATACTTGTGATGGGGCCTCCAGGAGCTGGAAAAGGCAGCCAATCAGCAAAGATAGTAGATAGTTACAAAATACCAAGTATATCTACAGGGCAGATGTTTAGAAATGCTTATGAAGATAATGAACCAATTGGTATTGAGGCAATGAAATATATTAAAAACGGGGAATTAGTTAGTGATGAAATTACTAACGAACTAGTAAGACTTAGATTGCAAAAAAATGATACTGAGAGAAGTTTTTTACTAGATGGTTACCCAAGAACAGTTACTCAAGCTGTTGCACTTGATGGAATGTTAAAAAAAATGGGTACTGATCTTAGTGCTGTTATAAATATTTTATCAAGTAACGATGTTTTGTTTGAACGTATGGAAGCACGCCGTGTTTGTAAAGAGTGTGGAGCAACTTATCATTTAGTTTTCAAAAAGCCTGTAGTTGAAGGTGTTTGTGACAAATGTAGTGGAGAGCTTTACCAAAGAGCAGATGATACTTTAGAGTCAGTTAAACGTCGTCTTGAAATTTATGAGACTAAAACAAAGCCTCTCTTAGATTATTACGACAAGAAAGGAATACTATATAACATAAATGGGATGCAATCTTTTGATAAAGTGTATGCCGATATTGAATTAGTATTGCGTGACTTATAATGGTTACAATTAAATCTAAAAGAGAAATTGAATTAATGAAAATTGCAGGACGTATTGTAGGACTAGCTCATCAAGAAGTAAAAAAACATGTTAAACCCGGTGTAACAACGTATGAATTAGATAGAGTAGTAGAACAAGTTGTTAGAGACAATGACGCTATACCTTCATTCAAAGGTTATGGTGGATTCCCAGGAAGTGCTTGTACATCTGTTAATGAACAAGTTGTTCATGGTATCCCAAGTAAAAATGTGGTTCTAAAAGATGGTGACATTATCGGTATCGATATTGGAGCGATGTATAAAGGTTATCACGGAGATAGTGCTTGGTCTTATCCAGTAGGACAAATTAGTGAAGATGCAAAGCAGTTACTTGATGTAACTAAACAATCACTTTTTGAAGGCTTAAAAAAAGCAAAAGCAGGAAATCGATTATCAGATATTTCACATGCTATTCAAACTTATGCAGAATCATTTGGATACAGTATTGTTAGAGAGTTTGTAGGACATGGTGTGGGTAAACAATTACATGAAGACCCACAAATTCCAAATTACGGACTTCCCGGTAGAGGGACATTACTAAAAGCAGGTATGACATTTGCGATTGAACCAATGGTTAACATGGGTAAGAAAGAAGTAAAAGTTTTAAAAGATAATTGGACTACCGTTACTGTTGATAAGAGTTTAAGTGCTCATTTTGAACACTCAATCTTGATCACAGAAGATGAATGTATCATCTTCACAACGGTTTAAAGGAGGAATCTCGATTGGCTAAAGAGGAAAAATTAGAATTAGAAGGTAAAGTTATTGAAGCATTGCCTAACACACAGTTCTTAGTTGAACTACCAAACGGACATCGAGTATTGGCTCACGTTTCTGGTAAAATCCGTATGTATTACATTCGCATTCTACCAGGTGACAAAGTTACGATAGAATTATCACCGTACGATTTAACACGTGGGCGTATAACTTATCGTCATAAATAAAGAAATTTATATTTGAAGTTTAATAACTCCAAAGGAGGATTAAGAAATGAAAGTAAGAGCATCAGTAAAGAAAATTTGTGATAAATGCAAAATCGTTAAACGTAACGGTAAAGTTATGGTGATTTGCGAAAATCCAAAACATAAACAAAGACAAGGTTAATAGGAGGTGCACATATGGCACGTATATCAGGTGTAGATATCCCTAGAGATAAACGTATAGTTATTTCATTAACTTATGTTTTCGGAATCGGGAAAAACACAGCTCAAAAAATATTGGCTGCCGCAGGAGTTTCTGAGGAAACGCGAGTAAAAAACCTTACGGAAGATGAGTTAGGTCGTATTCGTACTGAAGTAGTTAATTATAAAACAGAAGGTGATTTAAGAAGAGAAGTTGCCTTAAATATCAAAAGATTACAAGAAATTGGAAGTTATAGAGGAATGCGTCACCGCAGAGGGTTACCAACTCGTGGGCAAAACACAAGAAATAATGCTCGTACACGTAAGGGACCTCGTAGAACTATAGCTAACAAGAAGAAATAGGAGGATAAAAATATGGCACGTAAACAAAGA
>JAOZRX010000100.1 GCA_029939945.1 Candidatus Izemoplasma sp.
TTCTTTTATAGTCTTCACTTTGACGATATAACGGTAACGCATTAGCGGTTTTATCAACGATTACTTGTGCTAGTAAGCTTGATGTTGCGATACTTCCCTCAATAGGTAGTTTAGGTAAAACTGCTTTATGAAAAGAATTACACTTAGGACATTTATAAGTAATGGATTTCTCCATTACTTTAACTGCCTTTTTAATCACTTCAATTGTTTCTCTTGTCTTGCTGCCAACTTCTACTAAAGTTACATCACATTCATGACATATTTTTTCACTTTCATGAAGATCGTATATAACTTCTCTAGATTCAAGATTTTTAAAACTTTCAGCTTTAGTAGTTTTAGCTTTGCGTTTTTTAATTACTTTACTGATCGTTGGTTCTATAGCGTTTAAGTTTTGATTGTTTTCCGCTTCATTTAAGTTAAAAAGATTTCTTTCTTCTTCAGTCTCTTTAATGGTTTTTTCACTACTAGTCCCAAAGACAGTTCTATTCATTTTGCTTAACATAAATGTTACTGCTTCAAGTTGTTGTTTTAAAGTTTTGATTTCATCATTAAAACCTGTATATAAATCTGAAATATAGTCGGCTAATTCAGGGTCATTGTTAATTAAATTTTTAATATGTTTATTCATGAAATAACCTCCTTTTTATAGTGCTTTTATCTATAAATAGAGTATCATAAAAACGGCTAAATATCAAGCTATTTAGCCGTTTAATCGCGGTTATTTTTAATAAAATTCTAGCTTTTTTATATCTTTGAATTTACGTTCTTTAAGTCTTAACTCATGACCGTTTATTAACCACTTTAATTCATCAAATGATATGTTGTATACTTCATTTTCTTTAGTTGGCCATTTGAATTTACCTTGTTCTAACCGTCTATAATATAACCAAAAGCCATTATCAAAATGTAATATCTTTATTTTGTTTTTTGCTTTATTACAAAAAATAAATAACGATGGCTCAAATAGATCTAACTCGAATTCTGTTTCTATAATTATAGATAGACCATCGATTGCTTTACGTAAATCTGTGAAGTTGCTGCTGAGATACACATTAGTTATCTTATCTAAGTTAATCAATTGCTTGCACCACTTTAATTAGTTTAGTAAGTGCTAGATGATTAAAATTAATTGGTACATTAATTTTAATCTTATTTACTTCAATGGTGATCGGGATATCATTGTTAGATTGTTCATTGTTAACTGGAGTTATTTTGATGAATGATGATTTTGATTTCTTTTTCCTAACTATTCCTTTTTCAATCTTATTCCGCCAATATGTGAATTGATGTACTTTCACATCATTTATTTCGCAAAAAGATGTGATTGTCATATCTGTTGTTTTATGTTCTATTAGTAGCTTTCGCCATTTTTCTTCTTGAGTTACTTCTGTATTCATTAAAAACACCACCTTTATAGTGGTATTTTATCAAATTATGAATGGTTTTGAAATGCGTCTGCTATTTGACGCTTACAAAGAAAGAGAGGAGAAATCTGATGATCAAAACGAATAAAAAGATTGGTCTATACATAAGAGTAAGTTCTGAGAAACAACTTAAAGAAGGATTCT
>JAOZRX010000101.1 GCA_029939945.1 Candidatus Izemoplasma sp.
GAAAAACAAATTTTAGGCATGAATTGGTTTGATAATTTTATACCTAAAGAAAGATGTAAAAAAATTAAGGATGTATTTAAGAATAATCTTGCTAATAATGAGGGATTTCAAAGTAGTTACGAAAATGATATTATTAACTCTAGTGGGGAAAGTAGAATAATTTATTGGAATAATACTGTGTTACGTGGGAGAGACAACGAAATTATTGGTGTTCTAAGTTCTGGAGAAGATATAACCGAAAGTAAGGAAGCAAAATATAAACTTGAAGAATCAGAAGCTAGACTAGCTAGCGCACACAGTATAGCTAAAATTGGATCCTTTGAATTTAATCTAGAAACTCAAATGTCTTGGGCTTCAAAAGAGGCATATGATATCTTTGGTCTAGAGCCAAATCCAGATTATGTTGATTTATCACCTATAATGGATTTGATTGATAAGAATGATAGGGAAAAAGTCATTTCTGCAAGAAGAGATTTAATAGATGGGACTAATCCTTATGATATAGAATTTGCTATAAATTGTAAGAACGGGGAAAGAAAATACGTTAGTTCTAAAGCCAAATTAGAATATGATATCAATGGAAAACCAATAAAAATTGTTGGAATAAACTACGATATTACAGACTTGAAAAAAAATGAAATAGCACTTGCATATGCAGCGAATAATGATTTTTTAACTAAACTATGGAATCGAAGATACTTTGAAGATAATCTTGTTCATTATGATAAACCAGAGAACTATCCATTAACAATAGTTATGGCTGATATTAACGGTCTAAAACTAATTAATGATGCTTTTGGACATAAGTTTGGAGATGAATTACTTATTGAAGCTGCTAAAGTAATTACTGAATCTTGTAATGAAGGAGACTTAATCGCAAGAATTGGAGGCGATGAATTTGTCATTGCTATGCCTAAAACTAGTGAAAAAGAAGCAGAAAAAGTAATAAATACTATAAACAAAAAATGTAAAAAAACAAAAATCGAGTCAATCGAATTATCAATATCATTTGGATTTAGAGCCAAAACAAATGAAACAGAAGATATTCAAGATATTTTAAGAAGTGCTGAAGACTTAATGTATAGAGAAAAACTACTTGAAATACCTTCAATGAGAAGTGGAGCAATTGAAACAATCTTGACAACATTATATGAGAAGGACGAAAAATCTGAAGTACACTCAAGAACTGTTTCATCGCTAAGTGAAAGACTTGCTAAGGCAAGTGGTATGAGTAGACAAGATGTTTTCGAAGTTAAGACAGCTGGATTACTACATGATATTGGTAAAATAATTATCCCTTTGGAAATTCTTATTAAAGAAGGTAAACTAACATCTGAGGAGTATTCTGTAATAAAGCAACATCCAGAAATAGGATTTAGAATTTTAAACTCAACACATGATACGAGAAGCATATCAAATATAGTTTTAAATCACCATGAGAGATGGGATGGCTTTGGATATCCTAGAGGAATCAAAGCAGAAGAAATCCCGATTAAAGCAAGAATTATTTCAATCGCCGATGCCTTTGATGCTATGACTAGTGAAAGAACATATCGTGATATTAT
>JAOZRX010000102.1 GCA_029939945.1 Candidatus Izemoplasma sp.
TCCTAAGTTAGCAAAATGTTATCTTTCAAAAAAACAGAAAGAACGAAGGAGCGGATTAAGGTTATCATGAGCCTAGAACCTCAAAAGTTCGTCAACAACGAGAATCCCCGCTCTTTCACTACTAAAATACGATCAGTTCTTAGGGCTCAAAGCCCGTTTATAGGTTGCTGTACTTAGGGTAGTGTCGTTCTCTCATTAAAGTATTTTACTATGTATAAAAATAACGAATTTATTGGAATAGATGTATCTAAAGATACATTTGATGTTTGGAATTCTGAATTTGGTCATTTTTGTTTTTCCAACAATGCAAAAGGGTTTAAAGAACTAAAAAAACATCTAAGAAAAGAATCTTGGTGTGTGATGGAAGCCACAGGTAGTTATCATCAACAATTAGCAGCATATTTATATGCTAATAATGTATTGGTTTCTGTGATAAATCCAATGGTTATTAAACGCTTTATTCAGATGAAGCTGCAACATAATAAAACCGACAAAGGTGATGCAAAAATGATAGCATTATATGCACAGGAGCAATCATTGGAAGTCTGGTCTCCAGAACCAGCATACATACAGGAATGTAAGATTCTAAATACTACCATATCACTTTATTTCAAGCAAAGTACTGCTTTAAAAAATAAAATCCATAGCTTGGAAAGTAAAGGGGTAAAAGGACTAGTCTATCAATCGCTTAAACGCCAGATAAAAGCTTTACAAAAAGAAATATCAGTACTTGAAAGCCAAGTTGAGATGCTGATCAAAGAACATGAACCCGAAATGCTAACAAACATTACATCAATATCGGGTATAGGAAAAAAGACTGCAATCATGCTTATTTCAAATACTTATGCATTTAGATCTTTTGATAATTATAAACAGTTATCAGCCTTTTTTGGTTTGTCACCCATTGAACGAACATCTGGAAGTAGTATCCGAGGAAGATCTCGTATCAGTAAGAAAGGAAATCCATTGGTGCGTAACCATTTGTTTTTATGCAGTTTTACAGCTTGTGAATACAATCCACAATGCAAGGCATTGTACGATAGGATTGTAGCTAAAGGAAAGTCTAAAAAACTGGCTTTAATAGCCGTTTGTAATAAATTACTAAAACAATCATTGGCAATTGCAAAAAGCGGAATACCTTATGATTCAGCTTATAAAAGTATAATGAAAGTACAATAAGGATATTTTAAAATAAAGGCATAATAGTTTGGATTTTAGCTCAGTTCTTTGTTAGCAGCTTTGTATTTTTTAAATTTAAAACTTATAATGCACACCACATCCAAATATTATATAATCCTTAAAAAATAAGATCTCTCTATTGAAGACTTTAGGTATTGTTCCATATTGAGAAGTTATATCCTTATATAAGATATCATTAGATACGTATACCTGAAGACCCCAATTATTCATTACAGTATACTCTATTCCTAATTTTAAATTTAAATTTAGAGTATACATGTTTTTTTGAGTAAATATTGAAGCTGTATAATTTTCCCTTCTTAAAGTTAATGTTTGTTCAGTATTATCGAGCCTTAGTGAGGGCTGAAGATAAATATTTATTTC
>JAOZRX010000103.1 GCA_029939945.1 Candidatus Izemoplasma sp.
TCTTGGCCCCTATTAAAATATGTTGGGGTCGCGTGTGAGTGATTTCCAACTATCTAGGATACTATAATTATATCTTGTAATATTGTGTATGTCAATATTTACTCAAATAAAAAGGAGAGTAGTAACTCTCCCTTTTCGGCTTTAATACTGACTAATCAGTTTCGACCGTCACTTCGATACATGCGATTATCAAGAAGATAAAAATCATGTAAGAAGTATAGAAATACATTGGTTGAAGCATTCCATTTACGAATGCAGTTATATATATCAAGATAAGTGCAAACCATTTAAAACTGGATTGACTCATTAAAATTAGTTTTGTCTTTTTATAAAATAAATATCCTATACCAATTAGCCCTAAAACACCTAAAGTTGATGCTTGAGCAATTGTATTATGATAGTTTATAGCACTTCCCCCAGTTGCCGCAATTATAAACCGAGATGAATAAAGACCACCATTTCCGATTATTGGATGAGCTAAAAAGTTCTCCCAAGCAATCTCAAGCAGTGCATAACGATCATCAAAATATGTTAAATCACGATTCATTAAAGACTCATAATAATCTGATACTATTGATTGTTGTTCTAAGAAATATAGTCCCATTGCAACAAACATAATAAATATTAGACCTTGGAAAATCAAACTCATTTTATCTTTTTCCAATATGAAAATCAATGGTATCAATACAACCACAAAAACCCCCGCTGTAAGTATTGAAGACCTTGAAAGTGTCATAAATATTCCAAGCAATGATATAAGTGCAAGTATCATATATGGCACTTTCACTTTTGATTTAAGTACTAAATATCCAATAAGTGGAATAGATACAATATTTGAATAGATAATAATATTCAAATTTTCCCAACCTAAATTTATTGTTCTTTGTCTAATAACTTGTATTACTTCAAGATCACTAGTAAGTAAGTAATATAACATTTCCATAGTTACTAATAAGGATAAGTACATAAACAGTTTAGACATAAGTATAAAGTTCTCTTCTTTATTTTCGATTGTATTAATAAAGTAAAAATACAATCCTAATACACTAGTTATTTGAATCCATCCAGCAAATGTAGTGAAAATCTCAGGATTATTAATTCCTGTTATTATCGATAGAATGGAAAGAATTGCTAATGGTATAAATAAATATCCCAGTTTTGTGATCTTTCTGTTTCTAATAATATCTAAAATAATCAAGACAGCTAATACACTTACGTAAATAGTTGTAATTTTTATATCATCACGTAAATCACTAAAACTCATTTGCATAAAGAAGGCGATTGGAAGAACATATAATACATTCCTTTTTGTAAATACACTCGCTAACCCTATAACAATAAATAAAGGGAGTAGGTATTCAGTCAAAATTCCAATAAAACTTAAAAAAGTTAGTACCACTAAAAGCACTAAGTATAAGTCATATGAGATTTTTTTCAATAGTTCATTCATAAAAATCACCTGTCCTATTATAACATACAAAAAAGCATAAAAAAAGCAGTAAACTGCTTATTTTAATGCTTCAATTAATTCTGCTTTTTTAAGAGA
>JAOZRX010000104.1 GCA_029939945.1 Candidatus Izemoplasma sp.
GATTCTTATATCCAAACATTCTTATTTACGTTTTTTATGTTCGCCTTAATTACTACTGGAAGCATTCTACCCTGTGGTCGTTATTACTATGATCCCGAAGGTGGTTATGTAGGAAATACTTGATTAAAGTGATCATGGCAATATATATATTGATATTTATTATGACTACTATACCACTTAGATCATATTGATAATTTTGTTTATAATACTTCTCAGTACTTTAAGTCAAAGTTAAATAAATATATTGTTACTAGATGATTATCCATATATAGCTGAAATGAAATAGTTTTAAGTAGTAAGTACTTTAATTTAAATAAATTTTAATAAATTTTAATTTATAATTATTATTGATATAATTATATTTGATAGAAAATAATTCTATTAGAAGGACTCAATGAGGACGACACCCTATTTTTAGAGGATTCGATGCGGTATCACAGTGATCTTGAGATATGATTGCCTTTTCAGGTAAGCATATTCAATATCTAACTTTCTATGTAAATAGATTGGTTTTACCTTTTTCTAGTTTAACTTCCGTATTTGGATTTATGCTACTTATCGCAATTATATTACAACTATTATCTGGATTTTTTTTAGGCTGATACTATATTCCCGAACCCGGTTTGGTTATTGAAATGAGAGAAGAGATGTTTGAAGAAACTCGTTTTGGTGCGGAAGTATTCGCAATGCATGTTAGAGGAGTTGATGTTATTTTTGTTTTATCTTACTTACATATTTTAAAAAAGATTTATTTAAAAAACTATGTTATTAGTGATGGTGATGGTTGAATATTAGGTGGTTATGCCTTCTTTATATTCCACTATATAGTATTCTTAGGTATTTGTTTAAGCGCTACTCATTTAAGTGATCTAACATTAACTATTGCAGCTAATGTTTATTGGTCATTTGTTAATAATATCCATAAGAGTTATTATTTTATTTTTACAAATAAACATTTAAATACCGATCAAATGACGCGTTTAATGATGTTACATTATATCTCTCCTTGGTATTACCTATACTTAGTTAAATTACATATAATGTTTTGTCATGAGGGTTGGGATTCAGATAGTGAAAAGGGAACTTATGAGGATAAGTCTAATTCCTGAATATCATGATTTTACGATGCTTTTTTAAAAGAATTGCAAGATTCTTGACATTTAATTATTTGAGTCTATGCTTATTTCTTTTTCCACCATTATGATATTAGTGCTGTAGCTTATTTCTTCTTCGAAAGGTGAAATATTGCTGAACTTGACGAAATTAGGTTTTACGGAGTTGCACCCCATTGGTACTTTAGACCACTTATGGGTTTATTAACAATCGCCCCTACTCACTTTGAGGGGGTTATGTGATTAGGTTTATTTTTTTTTGGACTAACTTTTACTCCAGTTTTCTACGGTATCTATAATAGTTATCATAAGAATATTGCTGTAATTCCTATGAAAGATTCTTATATCCAAACATTCTTATTTACGTTTTTTATGTTCGCCTTAATTACTA
>JAOZRX010000105.1 GCA_029939945.1 Candidatus Izemoplasma sp.
ACTTACCATACAATGTATGAAGATTATATTCATTTTATTACTAAGGTATTTAGATCACCTTTAGTAATCTTATCTAAATGGTATTCTAAAAGTTTTGCTGATTCAGCTGATGAAGTTGTGTTTCCAACAATAAAGGTGAAGAAAGCCTTTGATGGATATGGATATACCAAATCTTCTCATATTATTCCTACAGGTATCTACTTAGAGAAATTTAGAAGAGATAACTATAAGAAAGCTTATTATGGTGAAATGAGAAAGAAATTAGGATTTTCTGAAAATGACTTTGTATTATTGTTTTTAGGAAGAATGTCAAGAGAGAAAAGTGTTTGTGAACTTATAAGAGAATTTGAAAAAATATCCAAAGCAAAAGATAATGTAAAACTTCTACTAGTAGGAGGAGGACCTGATTTAAATTTCTTTAAAGATTTAGCTAATGAATTAGGAGTTGGAGATAAAGTAGTTTGCACGGGAATGGTTGCCCCATTTGAAGTATCTCTTTATTATCATATCTCAGATTTATTTGTTAATTTTAGTATCACAGAAACTCAGGGTCTTACATATATTGAAGCTTTAGCTTCTGGAGTACCTCTATTAGTTAAGTATGATGACAACTTAGAAGGAGTTATTTTACATGGAGAAAATGGGTATTCATTTACTGATAATTTAGATTTTGTTCCACTCTTTAATAAGATATATAGTGATAAAAATTTATTTGATAAGATTACAAATAATTCAGGTGATGCATGTATTGAAAGATTTAGTGCTAAGAATTATGCACTAAATATTTTAGAAATATATAATAGTTTACTTAATACTAAGGAGTGATTTCATGGATTTTTTTAGTTTCGATTATAACCCTGATTTAAGATTTGACATGTTTACAGGGATGCATCTTGTTCAGTTTATCTTATTTGTTGTTGTAATTATTGTGTTCTTTTTAGTTAAAGATAGGGTATACAATTCTAAATATGAAAAGCATATTAGATATACTTTAGCAGGAGTACTCTTATTTAACGAGATAATGCTTATCGTTATTGAAGTAGGAGCAGGAGAGATTTTTCTACCACTTCATTTATGTTCTATTAGTTATTTACTAACTATAGTTTTACTTGTTACCAATAATGAAAAGATATTTATATTTGTGTTCTTCACTGGTATCATTGGAGGAATAGTATCTATTTCAATTCCTGAATTTGGAAATGGTGGATATGATCGCTATAGATTCTATGAATTCATTATTGCTCATTCAGCTATTATTTATGTTCCAATTTATTATTTAACAAACTACAAATATAAGATTGATTTTAGAAGATTTGTAAGTGTTGTAATAATAACTAATATCTTAGGGTTCATAATGTTAGGGGTAAACTTCTTCTTAAGAGCAATCGATTTTATGCCTACCGCAAACTATATGTTCACTATGGGACCACCACCTGAGGTGGAAAGTGTATTTGGAGTTTTCCCATGGCACTTATTTGTATTTGAAGGAGTATTGTTA
>JAOZRX010000030.1 GCA_029939945.1 Candidatus Izemoplasma sp.
ATCCATCATGAATAAACTACTAAAAGTGAAGATAACCTCGTTATCTTCATTTATATTGAGTACATTCCAATCAATACTATACTTATCCATTGATAGTTTGATGGATTTATTGTCATCAAGTTTCTTCGGAAACTTTAATTTAAATGTGTTTTCTTTGTTTTCGTATTCATTAGGGTTTTCATCGTAAGTTAAACTATTATCAATATTCTTAAGTTTACCTTCATCTTCATAATGAATTACATCATTATACATAGCTATTTCATATGTTCTATCTATCTTTCTAAATGTTTTTGAAGATAGCGTTCTTTCTTCGTCTAATTCACTATCTATTTCTACCTGACTTGGATCAAAGTCAGAATCAGTAGTAGTAGGATAATCAGTCATCTGATTGCCAACTAGAGAATCCTCTTGTATCATATCAATTGATACATCGTCTTGTGTAACTGCATTTATTTGATTCCATGGTACATAGCTCCATAACATACTAATTAATGCAATTACAACCAACATCTTTCTAATTTTCCTATTAAAAATTGTTGTTACAAGTATTACATTGTTACTTATCCCTTTTCTTCTAAATCCCTTTATTTCTCCCTCTCCTATTAGTTTATTTTTTAACAATATCTTTAATCTTAATATAATAAATTGTAATTTAATAGGACATACCTGTCCGTTTTTATAAAAAAGGTTATCAAAAAGAATATTTTAAAATACTCAAAATGATAACCTTGTGTTCCAAGTTTTATGATTATCCCCCACAAAACAATATACTAATCTCTAATTCCAGTATATACCTTCTTAATTCAAATATCAAACCTAAGTATACACCTTTTTAAATTCACTATCAAATCTAAATATATGGTTCTGCTAATATAATAAACTTTATAATTTGCATAGTGTATCTTTGTATTTAACTAATTCTATTATCACATCTTCTAATTGGTTATGGAGTGTTTCATCCTTTTCCACCTTTACATAAATATAAGTACTACTATGACCATATGTATATTCATCATCAGATTGTTCAAAAATAACACTTAATTTATGGTCTTTTGTATCTTCAATAAATTTTGTTGCTAGTTCCACATTTAGTTTAAGTAGTTGATTAACCCTAAATGATTTAACAATTCCATTAATATGTCCATCCATCTTAGCTGCTTTTGTACCACTTCGTTTTGAATATGGGAAAACATGTAGTTCACTAAAATTAACAAGTTTAATGAATTCATACATTTCATCAAACATTTCTTCAGTTTCCTGAGGAAATCCTACAATTACGTCTGTTGTGATAGCAATTCCAGGTATTAATCTTCTAATATGGTCTATATGCTCTTTAAATTGAGCCTTAGAGTACTTTCTCTTCATCATCTTAAGTACTTCATCACTTCCACTTTGAAGAGGTATGTGAAGATGTTTAGCGAAGATACTGTGAGAAGATATTAATTCTAATATCTCATTTGTCAGTTCATTTACCTCAATTGATGAAATTCTTAATCTTTTTAATCCTTCAACATCTTTTAAGTCATTTAATAAATCAAAGAAACTATAATTATCTAAATCTGATCCATAACCACCAGTATGTATACCTGTTAAGACAATTTCATGATAGTTATTTTTTACTAAGCTTCTTGCTTCTTCTAAAATAGAATCTTTGCTTCTACTTCTAACTGGTCCTCTTGCATAAGGAATAATACAATAAGTACAAAAATTATTACAACCATCTTGTATTTTCAAAAACGCTCTAGTAGTTTCAGTAAAATTAGTTACACTAACTTCATCAAATACACGATATCTTGATATATCTGTAACATCTTTTATTCTTTGTCTTTCATTTAAGAATCGATTTACTAATTCAAGTAGATTCTCACGGTGTTTTGTTCCAATAACTATGTCAACACCGTCTATTTCAAAGATATCGTCAGGTGATAACTGAGAATAGCATCCCATAACAGCAATTACTGCTTCAGGGTTTTTCTTAATTAGTTTTCTGATTGCTTTTCTGCTTTTTGCGTCACCTGAATTAGTTACTGTACAAGTATTAATTATATAAACATCTGCGAACTCTTTATGATCAACTCTTTTAAAACCACTGTCTTTAAATAGTTCCCAAACACTTTCTGATTCATAAGTGTTTACTTTACATCCTAATGTATAAAAAGCTATTTTCATTTTCTCACCTGCTTTCGAGATAACTTATTTCACAATAAATTATACCATATATCAAAAAAAAGATTGCATCTAGCAATCTTTTTTATTAACTTTTTAGAGCAGCTTTAAATTTTTCCCAAATAGTTGATTCTTTAGTAAGGTCTGTTTTAGCTAGTTCTTCAAATAGTTTTGTTTGTTGTTTTGATAGTTTTTTAGGTATTACAACGTTTATTATAACGTGTTCATCACCATTTCTTTTAGATCTAACATTAGGTGCTCCTTTTCCTTTAAGACGGAAAGTAGTTTTACTTTGAGTACCTGGTGGTACTTTTAATTTAACATCACCGTATGGAGTTGGAACTTTGATTGTATCACCTAAAGAAGCTTGAACAAATGTAATTGGAATTTCTACTACTAGATCATCATTATGTCTTTCATAAAGTGGATGTTTCTTAACATCAAATAAGATATATAAGTCCCCTGCAGGTCCACCGTTACTTCCTTTATTTCCATAACCTTCAAGACGTATTTGCTGTCCTGTATCTATTCCAACAGGAACCTTAACTTCGATTTCTTTATTATGTGATTCAATACCTTCACCATTACATGTAGTACATTTCTTAGTAACTTCTTTCCCTTTTCCATTACAAACAGGGCAAGTAGTTTGTGTTCTAGTTGTACCAAAGAGGGATTGTTGTTGAACAATAACAGTTCCTTTTCCATGACAATGACTACAAGTTTTTACATCCTTTTTAGAAAATGCTCCACTACCGTGGCAAGTATGACATTCTGAATGAACTGTAACTCTAACATGTTTTTTTGCTCCAAAAATTGATTCTCTAAAAGAGATATTCATTCGTCTTTGAATATCTTGTCCTTTTCTGGCTCTAGTTGAAGTTCTAGAACTTCCTCCACCACCAAAGAAACTAGAGAATATATCATTTATATCAAAATCAAAACCAGAAGCATTAAACCCTTGTCCATTGTTTGCCTGATGTCCAAAGCGGTCATATTGACTTCTTTTTGATGAGTCACTTAGAACCTCGTAAGCTTCTTGAACCTCTTTAAATTTAGCTTCAGCATTATCTTCTGAAGAAACATCAGGATGATATTTCTTTGCTAAAGTACGGTATGATTTCTTAATTTCTGCTTCATTTGCACCCTTGTTTATACCAAGGACATCATAGTAATCTCTTTTGCTCATAATTACACCTCAATTTATAACGATATGAAGCAGGAATCCTGCTTCATATCATATTTTATTAAACTTCTTCGTATTCTGCATCAACGATAGTTTCATCATCGTTGCTTTCTTCTTCTTGTTGTGCTCCATTAGCATTCGCAGCTGCTTCACTTTGTGCTTGAGCTTGTTCGTATGCTTTTGTAGCTAAGGCTTGAGCCATTGTATTTAGTTCTTCTTTTAATGTTTTAATTTGTTCTAAATCAGTACCTTCTAAAGCTTTTTTAAGTTCATCACTTTTAGCTTCAGCATCTTTTTTCTCATCTTCAGAAATGTTTTCTGCTAAGTCAGTGATTGCTTTAGCAGTAGCAAAGATTAATTGATCTGCTTCATTTCTTAAATCTGCTTCTTCTTTTAATAATTTATCTGCTTCAGCATTTTCTTCAGCGTCTCTTACCATTTTTTCAATGTCAGATTCTGATAATCCTGAATCATTTTGAATTGTGATAGATTGTGATTTTCCTGTTCCAAGGTCTTTTGCTTTTACATTAACAATACCATTAGCATCAATATCAAATGTTACTTCGATTTGAGGTACACCACGTGGTGCTGGTGGGATATCTGTTAATTGGAAACGACCTAATGTTTTATTTTGATTTGCCATTGGTCTTTCACCTTGTAATACATGTAAGTCTACTGCTGGTTGATTAGCTGCTGCTGTTGAGAATATTTGTGATTTAGATGTTGGGATAGTAGTATTTCTTTCAATTAATTTTGTGAATACACTACCTAGAGTTTCAATACCTAAAGATAAAGGTGTAACATCTAATAATAATACATCTTTAACATCTCCTGATAATACTCCACCTTGAATGGCAGCACCCATTGCTACTACTTCATCAGGGTTAACAGTTTTATTAGGTTCTTTTCCAAGTTCTTTTTTAATTGCATCTTGAACTGCGGGGATTCTAATTGAACCACCAACAAGTAAGATTTGGTGAATATCATTTTTAGTCATTGAAGCATCTTTTAAAGCTCTTCTAACTGGACCCATTGTTTTTTCCACAAGATCCGAAGTAAGTTCATTAAATTTAGCTCTTGATAATGTTTGTTCTAAATGGACAGGTCCACTTGGTCCAACACTAATGAATGGTAATGATATTTGTGTTGATGTAATTCCACTTAAATCTTTTTTAGCTTTTTCAGCAGCATCTTTTAGACGTTGCATTGCCATTTTATCTTTTGATAAATCAACAGCAGTTTCTTTTTTGAATTCTGTAACTAAGAAATCGATAATTTTTTGATCAAAGTCATCTCCACCAAGACGGTTATTACCAGCTGTTGAGATTACTTCAAAAGTACCATCAGCAAGTTCTAATATTGAAACATCAAATGTTCCACCACCAAGGTCATATACTAATACTGTTTGTGCTTTATCTTTTTTGTCAATTCCGTAAGCTAGTGCAGCTGCAGTAGGTTCGTTGATAATACGTTTTACTTCTAATCCTGCAATTTTACCAGCATCTTTTGTTGCTTGTCTTTCAGCATCATTAAAGTATGCTGGAACTGTAATTACTGCTTCAGTAATTTTATGACCTAAGTAATCTTCAGCTGTTTTCTTTAAGTTTTGAAGAATCATTGCTGAGATTTCTTGAGGTGTATATTCTTTGTTATTAACTTTAACTTTATGACTAGTTCCCATTTTTCTTTTAATTGATGATACTGTGTCAGGGTTAGTAATAACTTGTCTTTTTGCTACTTCTCCTACTTGGATTTCTCCATTTTTAAATGCTACTACTGATGGAGTAGTTCTAACACCTTCTGCATTAGCGATAACTTTTGCTTCTCCACCTTCCATGATGGCAACACAAGAGTTAGTTGTTCCTAAATCAATACCTATAATTTTACCCATTATAATTCACTCCTTATTATTCGCTTATCTTAACGATAGCGGGTCTTATTAGTCTATCTTTAAACATATATCCTTTTTGCAATACTTCTAGGACTATATTTGGTTCTTTACCTTCGACTTTTTCAGTCATTATTGCTTGATGATAATTTGGATCATATTCTTCATTTAATGCATCAATCAGGCTTACACCTTCATCTTCTAAAGCTTTATTTAATTGTTCTTTAATCATTTTAAATCCTTGAAAGATTTTTTCGCTTTCTTCACCTGATTTTTCATGAGTTAAGGCTAAATCAAAATGATCAATTGGTGTTAGTAGACTTTTACTAATACTCATTGCTGCGTATTTTCTTTCAATAACTCGTTCTTTTTCAAGTCGTTTCTTAATGTTTTCTAAATCTGCTTTTTCTTTTAATAGATTATTTTGTAACTCTTTAATCTTTTCTTCAAGTTCTATAATAACTTCCTCTGGTGTTTTTTCTTTTGGGGCATCAATTATCTCTTCAACAATCTCTTCCTCTGTAACCGATGGTTCTTCAATAACCTCTTCAGTAACTTTTTTCTTTTTAGTCATAATATTACTCCTTATATAATTTTGACATATGTTTTGCCAAATATTTAATTAGTGGAATTACTTTTTGATATTCCATGCGCGTTGGTCCTACGACCGCGATTGTACCTTTTTCTGTATCACCAAATCCGTAAGGGACTGTGATAACTGTACAATTGCGCATTGCACTAATTTGATTTTCTTTTCCAATTTTTACTGTGATACCTGTTTTAGTGGTGTCTTCTACTAGTTTAAATATATCGTTTTGTTCAAAGAATGCTAGTAATTCTCTTACTCTGCTTACATCACTAAATTCAGGTTGATATAACATATTGCTTTGCCCTGATAAATAGTATTTACTTTGAGTAAATTTAGTAAATGCTTCTAAAAACGTCTCGATAATTGTACTATTGTAAATTAGAATTTCTTTAATTTTTTGCTCATTTACTTCGTAGTGAAGTTTTTCACTTACTTTTCCAATCGGACAATCAAATAATATATCATTAAAAATTTCAATAACTCTCTTCATTTCTTCAGAATCAGTATTTTCAGGTATTCTTATTTGCTTGCTTTCAACATGACCATGATTAGTTATTAGTAATAGTACTGATACGTTATCATAAAGTGGAACTAATTCAATTTTTTTTACTTTAGATCCGTAAGCATTTGGTCCAAGAGCAATTGTTGTATAATTGGTCAATTGACTTAGCAAATTCATTGCTTGTTTAATTGCTTCATCCCTTTTGATTTCCTTATTACTAAACAGCTCATCAATTACATTAAAGCTTGTGGAATAGTTGTTATTATCTGATAACAATTTTTCTATATAATAATGATATCCTTTATCACTTGGAATTCTTCCACTTGATGTATGTGTTTTTTCTAAATACTCTAAATCTTCTAAAGCTGCCATTTCATTTCTTATTGTAGCAGATGAAAAATCCAGTAAATCAGTTAATGATTTTGACCCAACAGGATCAGCTGTTTTAACAAACTCTTCTACAATTAATTTAAGAATCAGTTCTTGTCTTTTTGAAAGCATGAATTCACCTCTTTTAGCACTCTTTGTTTTGACTGCTAACAACATTATACAACATCTTTTTGGCAGTGTCAAGCATTGAGTGCTAATATTTTTTAGCCAAAATAAAAACGGCATGTTATAGCCGTTTAGTTCTTATAAATGGATTGTCATGTTTTTCATTCAGGATTGTAGTGAAGTGTCCATGTCCTGGATATACAACAGTATTATCACGACATATCTTAACTAATTTGTTAACACTTCTTTGAATATCAGTACCATTAGAAGTAGGTAAATCAGTTCTACCAATGCTACCTTTAAATAGTGTGTCTCCACTAAATAAGAAATTTTTATATTTATAGCAAACACCACCTCTTGTATGTCCTGGTGTATGAATAATTTGAATTTTTTCTCTTCCCAAGTTCATAGAAGAATTTTCAGTAATTGTTTTTACACTACCTTTGTTCTTTATAATAAATCTTTCATAAGTAAGTCCCGAAAGATTTAGATTTGGATCAAATAGGAAATCTCTTTCTAGCTCATGAATATAGATTAAACAATCATATTCTTTAATGAGTCTATTAACTGCAGTAATGTGGTCAAAATGACCATGTGTTAATAGTATTCCCATAACATTAAAATTAGATTCATCTAAATAGTTCTTAATGCCTTTAAAATTAGTTCCTGGATCGATAATATATGCATCTGCTTTTTCATTAATTATGTAAGTATTCTCAGTGAAATCATTCAGTATTATTTTAACCATTTTTAACTAGTGAGGCTGCACCATATATGCCAGCATCGTTTCCTAATTTCGCTTCAGCTATTATCGCATTTTTAGCAGGATTAAAAACTAATTCATCAAAATTCTTTCTAATCTTATCAATAAAGAATTTTCCAGCTCTTGATACCCCACCGCCAATAACAATAATATTTGGATTAGTTATAACACTTAAAACAGTACATGCATATCCCAAATAATAACTAACTTTATCTACTACTGCTAAACACAATTGATCATTTTCTTTTGCTGAATCGAAGATTAATTTAACACTTACTTCGTTCATTCCTCTTAATCTAGTAGATAATGAAGATGATTTCATCAATGATTTAAATTCATTTTTTATCCCTGTAGCACTTGCCACAGTTTCTAGACACCCTATATTGCCACAATTACATAACAATCCATTTTCATGGATAACTTTTATATGTCCAATTTCACCTGCTGCTCCATGTACTCCTTCAATGACAGAACCATTCACAACTAGTCCTCCACCTACTCCAGTACCGATAGTAATAAGTGCACTATTATTATAACCAACTGCTGCACCCTTCCATGCTTCTCCAAGGGCAGCAACATTTGCATCATTTTCTATAAAAATACTACGACTACCACTTAATTTACTAAATTCATTAAATAGATCATAATTCTTCCAACCCAGATTAACACACTCAACAATTAGTCCATTAACAACAGGACCAGGAACTCCAAATCCATAGCCAATCACTTCACTCAAAGGAATTGAGTGATTTTTAATCGAGTTAAAAACATCCTTAATAATATGTTTTCCGTGCTCTCTTTTATTAGTTCGAATTTCCCATTTCTTTATAATAACGCCTTCCAAACTAAAAAGACCAATCTTAACAGTTGTCCCACCAATATCAAATCCATATATATATTTTCCCATAAGACCATCCTTAAATTAAAAAAACTTCTTAGTTAATAGAAGTTTTTTGTTATTTTTTCTCTTTGTGTAGTGTTTGTTTTCTACATTTTGGACAATATTTTTGCGTTTCCATACGTGATGGATGAAGCTTTTTATTTTTTGCTGCACGATAATTTTCGCTTTTACAAACTGTACATCTTAAAGTAAATGAAGTTCTCATCTTTATTCCTCCTAACAAACTCTATAATAATATATCACTATTTTATATAAAATGCAATAGATATCTATATTTTTTTCCCTATTTAAGGTATAATTAAAGCGGTGATAATATGATTAGAAGAGAACAGACAAAAAAGGTAAAAGTTAAAGATTTCTATATTGGTGGAAGTAACAATGTTTTAATCCAAACAATGACTACTACAAAAACAAAAAATGTTGAAGAAACAGTTAAGCAAATAAATACATTGGCTACTGCTGGTAGTTCACTTGTTAGGCTTGCAATATTAGATGTAGAAGATGCTAATGCTATAAAAGAAATTAAGCAACAAGTCAATGTTGCTCTTGTTGCTGATATTCATTTTGACTATCGTTTAGCATTAATCTGTGCTGATAATGGAATTGATAAAATAAGAATTAATCCTGGTAACATCGGAAATAAAGATAAGATTAAAATGGTTGTTGAAAAATGTAATGACCTTGATATTCCAATTAGAATCGGAGTAAATGGTGGTTCTCTTGAAAAGCATATAATAGAAAAATATGGAGTAACCGCAAAAGGTATGCTTGAATCTGCAAAGTATCATGTAAATTTACTTGAAGAGTTAGATTTCACTAATATTATTATTTCATTGAAATCAAGTGACATTTTCAAGACTGTTGAAGCTTACAGAATGGCTTCAAAGGAGTTTAATTACCCCTTACATCTAGGTATCACTGAAGCTGGAACAATGTTCGGTGGAACTATCAAAAGCTCTATTGGCTTAGGTATACTCCTTTATGAAGGAATAGGGGATACAATAAGAGTAAGCTTATCAACTGATCCTATTGAAGAAATCAAGGTTGCTAAAGAACTTCTTAGTTCACTAAATCTATATAAAAAACCAAAAATAATTAGTTGTCCTACTTGCGGTAGAATTCAATATAATATGTTTGCTCTAGTTGAAAAGATTGAAAAATATTTAGAAACTATTGAGGATGATGTTACAGTTGCAGTTATGGGTTGCGCTGTTAACGGTCCTGGTGAAGCCAAAGCTTCTGACATTGGAATTGCCGGAGGAAAAGGTGAAGGGTTAATTTTTGTTGAAGGTAAAATTAAGAGAAAAGTTAAAGAAGATGAAATGTATGATGAATTAATTATTGAAATCAATGAATACATAAAAAGAGGAAAGCTCAATTAGCTTTCCTCTTCTTCTATGGCATAAAATGCTAAGAAGTTAATTGTAACTCCAATTACATCATCCCCACTTGGAGAATTATATTCAATGAGATTTACAATAAATATTTGATTAGAATTATATAGCAATTCAACAAATTCATCAATCACTTCAAATTCCATCGTATTAAAGTAGACTTGTACTTCAACAATTTTAAACTCATCTTTCAATATTGAAAAAGTAGATCCTGTTGGAAAGGTAACTCCAGTATTAATATAGATTCTTCGATTATAATCGAAAGATTCATTAATTCCAATCGATTCTAGTTGAGCACTTGTATAGTAAGCTAACTCAGTTTCAGAGAAATAATTAGGTGTTTTCTTATATAATTCATATAAAAAATCACTTTCAATATCTTTATATTCTTCAACTTGTTTTTCTATTATTTGATTTTGTGTTTGTAACAATACGTTTGAATTCTTTAAATTAGTGATTTTTTCGTTAATATTTCCCAAAGTAATACTTCTAATTAGCAAGACAACTGCAGCGATAAGAACTAATACACCATAAAATAAATAATTACTAACTTTTCTATTCAGCATCAATATCAACTCCTAACGAAAAAGTTGAACTGTACAAAACAGAATCCCCTGCTAAAGATGGATTTGAATAACTACTAACATTTACCCATGGAAGTTCTAAAAAGTTGTTGTTTAAAATACTATAAGCAAACGATGATGATATAACCACAGTGATTTCTAATTGTGAATTATTAGCTGTATAAACAGTAGATATAATTCTACCATCACTTAGGTTAACTAGTAATTCAACATCATCTAAATAGTTGTTAAAATCTACTTTATGTGATTCAAGATTATTAATTTCTTCTTCAAAAGCAATATTTTCAAGATTAATATTAAATCCTTCAAATTCTTCTCTAGTAAGTTCCAATTCATGTCTTAAATCATTGTTTTCAGAATTCAATGCTTCAAATTGATTAGTAGCTGTTCGAAAAGGCATATAGATTAAGATGAACGATAATGCTACCCCCAAGAATAATGCAGCAATAACATTTACGTTAAACTGTCTTGATCGTTTAACATCAGGAAGTAAATCAACATAGATAAAGTCACTAACTCCCGAAAATGATTTTGAATATACTTGCTTACCTGCCATATTACCACAATCCTTTCGGTTGAACTAAGCTAGCAGCTAGTGGAATATAACATTCTCTATCAATTAATGTATCAACAATTTTACTAATTGTTTTCATATTAAACACTTCTGTTTCAACAAGTGATCCTTCTTCATAGAAATACTTATGTAGGTCTTCATTCGTAAACTTATTAGACATATTAAATAATACAAGTTTCTCAATAGATTTATCTCCAGAATGAATATTGAATTTATAATAATTTGAAATTTTAGCAATTTCTTGATCTAATACACCTATGTATTTTTCTGAGTCCATTTCAGCAATATTTAGATTTTGAACTAATGAGAAAATCGGTATTTCCTCATCAAAAATATAAATTGAGTAAGTTTCATCAAAAATTGCTACAAACATGATATCTGTTTCAAATTTAACATCTGAATCTTCATATTTACGATAATAATATAAACGATGCAAAGATAAAGGCGGAATATCCGTTCTAACAACTTGCATATTCATTTCATAAAACATATCCATATAAGATTTTAATTCGTGTTTTGGAGCATAAAACATTATTACTTCATAATGATCTTCACTCTTATTGTGAATTACGTAATCCATTTTCATATCTTCAAAAGGAATTAATATCGTTTTCCCAATTTGTGATTTAATATATTCACCAATTTCACTAGGCTTATAGATTATTGGAACTTCAATAGTCCTAAAAGTAAATAATTCCTCATGAATTATAAGATTTACTCTTCTCGATTTTATTTTGAATAACTTAAAAGTATCCTTAATTATCTTAAGTAATTTTTCTTCTTTATAAATTATTCCGTTTTCGATTGTACCAGGTGGCAACTTTATACTTGAATATTTTAGTTTTTTCATATTGTAACCGTCTGGTTTTTCAATAAAACTAAATTCACTATCTGTGAAAAAACAGTTGATAGAAACTTTTGCCATTTGTACACCTTCTTCCTTAACTCAATATCGTCATATACCACTCTAAAATACTGTTTCCTAAAAAGTAAGCAAGTAAACTACCAATAGCAATAAACGGAACAAAAGGTAGGTAACCACCTTTCCTTCCAAAAAACAAACTATAAAGCAGTGCTATCAGTGATCCAAATAGTAATGATAAAAAGACAGTTTGATAACCAAGAACTATTCCAATAATCAGATATAGTTTAATGTCTCCACCACCTAATGCATCTTTATTAAAACGTTTTTTACCATATAAAGCTATTAGATACATAAATCCAAATCCAATAATACCACCAATTAATCCATCAAACCAAAACTCAATTGGACTGAGTAGTCTAAGAGTTAGAATAATTGGGAAAAATATTAGAAGAATGACATCTGGAATTATTTGGTAATATAAATCACTTACGGTAATTATAATTAATAAGGAAATAAACATTACTATTAATATATATTCTACCATGTTTTCCCTTAAAATTGCAAAAGAAACTAAAAAAAGAATCCCCGTTAATAACTCCATTATTGGATATTTGATTGAAATAGGACTAGAGCACTCTCTGCATTTTCCCTTAACAATCAAATACCCTATTACAGGTATCAATTCTATTGCTCCTAATTGTTTATTACAATTTGGACAATGACTTCTTCCAAGTAAGGTTTCTTTTTTAGGAACTCTAATTCCAACCACATTAAAAAATGATCCGAAAACTAGTCCCATTATAAAGATATAACTATATATTAGAATATTCATATAACATCACCATTAATATTTTACATTATTTTTATTTATAAATCTATAGAAAACGCAATAAAAAAGAGCCTTTAAGCTCTTTTTCTTTTTTTTTTGAATTAGTCTGTGTCAGCTGTGATTGAACTTCTGTCAGTTTGACTTGGAGTAACACCAGCATCAGCATCATCAAATTCCCATGATTGTGCTGCTGTAGTTTCCATAATTACATGCCAACTACCGTCTGATTCATAAGTAGCAACTGTTGTAGCAGGTGTAGCACCAAATACATAGTTTGATTCAGTGATTCCACTTACATACTCATCAACATTATCCCATGATAATGTAGTTGTTCCAGCAACACATGTACTAACTGTGTTACAGTAAGTTTTTGCAGCATTTTCTACTTGTAAAGCATCATTTAATACAGCATCCTTGTTAGTATTTTCAATTATTTGTCCTACTGCAGGAATAGAGAATGCAGCGATAATTCCCATTACAACGATAACGATTAGTAACTCAACAAGAGTTACACCTTTATTATTTTTGATCATTTTTTTCTTTTCCTCCTCATTTTTTTTATTCATCTATATAAATTAAATAGTTTATTTGCTAACTACTGATTGTAATATACCATATAAAACGGCTTTGTGTCAATACAAAACGGCCAATTAAAGCAAAAAATACACCAGTTTTTAGCAAAAAACTTATAATTGTTGTGTAAATGATAGACTTGGCAACATTACTGCAAGTAACATTACAGTAATAAGTGAAAATATAAAAATCATCAATATAGGTTCAATTGCTTTTTTCAAAGCATCAATTTTTACTTCACTATCCTCATCATAGAAAGCAGATAAAGATTTAAGCATTGGACCTAATTCACCAGTTCTTTCTCCAACACTGACCATTCTCGAAAATACAACTTCAATAGCATAATGATTTTCAAAAGCCATACTCATATATTCACCTGCATTTACATTCTTTTGAGCTTGAACAATAAGATCTTTATAGATTTTATTTTTCAATGTATCATAAGTTGTTGCCAAAGAATCTTGAAGTGGAACATGATTATTAAGCATTTGTGATAAAGTAGAGGCTATTCTTGATAAGTTATTTAATTTGACAATCGTACCAAATATTGGTAATTTTATCGAAATATAAGCAAGTAAAATTTGAAATTTTTCGACTCTCTTTTTCAAAGTTCTAAACAAGAGAATAAAACCAACGAAACTCGCTATAAGCAACACTAAATTAGCAGTCATAAAATTTCCAGTATCGATAAAGAATTGTGTGATTGCTGGCATTTCTACTCCTTCTGAAGATGCGAACATACTTTCAAAGTTAGGCATAACAGCAAGCATTAAGAATATTGCAACACCCAATCCAACACCCATATAAATCATTGGCATCATCATAGTTGATTTAATTGAAGCTTTTAATCTATATTGAGTTTCAAAATAGGTGATAATATTTTTAACTGCTCCTTTTAAATCTCCAGTTTGCTCTCCTACTCCAACCATTGATACAAGAATTTGAGGAAAGTCCTTAGGATATTCCTTGTATGCCTCAGCTAAAGTTTGACCACTATTAACTTCATAATAGATTCCATAGAGTATTCTTCTAATGTTTTTATTAGTTTGCTGAGTTGCTAAAATCTCTGATGCTTCATTCAATTTAACTGAAGCATTTAATAGTGATGATAACTGTTTTAAGTAAAAAATCAAGTCTCTCTCAGATATAACTGCCCCAATAGTAATTCTATTAAATTGTTGAAACAATGATTTTTGTTGAAATATTTCAATTGGTTTCATTGAAGATTCAATTAAGAACTTTTCGACCATTGCTTTAGATGGAGCTTCAGTCATTCCTTTGATTATTTTTCCATCTTTTAGCCTCTTGGCACGGTATCTGTAATCATATATATTCATAAACGCACCTCTAATCTAAACTTATTCGCATTACTTCTTCTACAGTAGTAATACCATTTTTAACTTTATCTAATCCTGCTTCAATAAGTAGTTTTGTACCATCTTTTCTTGCTTGTTCAAGAATCTCATATTCATGAGCGTGATTCGATACCATTCTTACAATCGTATCATTAACATCTAATATTTCAAAGACTGCAGTACGTCCTTTGTATCCTTTTTGATTACATATATCGCAACCTCTTGCTCTTCTAACTTTCTTAATATCTGCTCCATGACGTTTGAATATTGCTTTCTCATCAACTGTAGGTTCTTCTTCAACACTACAATGAGGACAAACTACTCTAACAAGTCTTTGAGCAACAACACCACTGAGTGATGAAGCAACTAAGAATGCATCTACTCCCATATCTACTAAACGTGTAATTGTTTTCACTGCGCTATTAGTATGAATAGTACTTAATACTAAATGACCAGTTAATGATGCTTTTACTGCTATTTGAGCAGTTTCAGCATCACGAATTTCCCCAACCATTATTATGTTAGGATCTTGACGTAAAATTGAGCGAAGCGCATTCGCAAATGTAAAATCAAGTTCAGGATTAACATTTACTTGGTTAACTCCTTCTAACTCAATTTCCACTGGGTCTTCAACTGTAATAATATTTACATCGTCTGCATTCAATTGATCTAGTGAAGCATAAAGTGTAGTTGTTTTCCCACTACCAGTAGGTCCACTTACAAGTACTATTCCATTTGCTCTAGTAATTAATTTCATAAATAAATCATATTCATAATCAGTTAGTCCTAAACGATCTAGTCCTGCATTATCACGTGATAAGTCAAGAACACGCATAACGGCTTTTTCGCCTCTAACTGTAGGTAACGTCGAAATACGAAGGTCAATTGGTCTACCTTCGATAATCGTTTTTATTCGTCCATCTTGTGGAGTTCTGGTATCAGTAATATCCATATGCGACATTACTTTGATACGAGAAATTAATTTTGGTAAGATAACTTTTGGTAAAACTCTTTCAGTAGCTAAGATTCCATCAACGCGATATCTAATTTTGAATTCTATATCAGCTGGGTCAATATGGATATCTGATGCTTCTGTTTTAACAGCTGTAAGTAATATTTGATTTACTAATTGAATAATTGGAGATTCATTTGAATCTGTTTCAGAATCAGTAAGTAATTCTTCATAAAACTTTTCATCAGCTTTTTTTTCTTCTTTTACTTCAATTCCTAGTGATTTTAAAGTTTTAGAGAATCCATAATATCTTGCAATTGCTGTTTCAATATCGTTTTGCGTAGACAATACTACCTCTACATTCATTCCAGTTCTTAGCCTAACATTTTCAATTGTTGGAAAATCAAGAGGGTCATTTGTAGCTATAACAATACGACGCCCATGAATGTTAATCGGCATAATTTTGGATTTTGTAACGAATTCCTCGTCTAATAATTTGAGGACAGTTTCATCAATATAAACTAAAGAAATATTTATACGTCTGATTCCTAAAGATTTTTCTAATGCATCAACAATTTGAGAATCATTACAATACCCAAAACGAATTAATGCTTCTCCTATTTTTTCCCCTTTTTCTCTTTTACGAAGAGCTTCATTGATTTGCTTTTCAGTTACAACGCCTTGTTCAAATAAAACGTCACCTAATCTCTTTTGCACATTTCTAGCCATAAAGTAGCACCCCTTTGAATATCTTAATTAGGTTCTAAGATTATTTCCTTTATTGGTGGATAAAATTCAAACAATATAATTTTATCATATAAAATATTATCATATATATCTGTGATTGTTCTTTGCACATTGATAATCATACCATCATAACCAATTTGTAAAATCTGATCATTATCTGTTTCTTGAGTAATATAATCAATCTTATCTTCTAAAATATTCACAATAATTTCATTAACAAATGGTAATCCATACAGTGATAAAATTGCAGTTGTTTCACCTGTTTTTTCAAGCATAAAATAATAATCTGAGTCGTTTGGATTATAGAACGAGAAACTACTATCTATTGTCTGATTTACATTTACATTATGTCCGAAATAAGGATACGAATTTATAGTATAGGTAATATAGTCTATTGTTGGGACATAATGAATTTCATTAATTGGAAAATTAGTTTCTTGAACTAAATCTAGCATTCCAGTAGCTAAGACACTCATTTCAGAATCTGAAAGTTCTCCTCCTAATGCTGCGACTACATCAAATAACTCTTTGCTATTAAGCATAATTTTTGAATCTTGATATGTATTATTAACTCCTGAAATCACATCATCTACAAACATCCCTTCAGGTATATTTAATTCAACTGAAGAAATCTCTGAAATAGCAACGGATTCATCGATTAAATAGTCTTCTAATTTCTTGCTAGAATATGATTTCATAAATCCCGCATCAAGTCTAACATCATTTATTAAACGCTCAAAATCAAAGTAGACACCACTTGCTTCAACAAACTCTAAATTCTGAAGTTCATTAAAAATATCAACCCTATCAGTTCCTTGGAAAGAAACAACTAAATCATTTGCTTCTCCTTGAACTAAATTATAAATTGAAAGATCATAATCAAAATAAAAAAGTTCTCTATCAAATTCATAACTATACCCTTGATATGTTGTTTCAAAAATAATAGTATCATCTTTTAGCCATAACTCAACTCTTCTTCTAAGCTTTGCTTCAACTTCATCTTCTTTTATACCACCTAAATAAACACTTCCTAAGATTGTATTCTCGTCATATGTTCCAAGTTTATATCCTTTTACCATATACCAAAAAACAAAAATAGATGCTACGGCAATCATTACGATTATAACAGCGTATAAATAGAACCCTAAATTGCTATTCTTAAATTGCGAATTCATGTAATCACCCCGACTATTTTAATATTCATAACAATTATACTATAAAATGGCTAAATTTACAAAACAATATCTTTTTTTTTATTTGTCCAATAATTTACAATTTCAATTTATAGTGATATAATAAAACTAAAGATATTCATAGTATTTTCATACTTAAGAATTGTGTATTTTTCAAGAGGAGGTATATAATGTTGAAAAATGAAAAAGGGTTTTCAATTATTGAGTTACTGATTATAGTTTTTATATCTTCAGTAATTATTTGGCCAGCAATGACAACTTTGGTCGGCAACATGGAAATTAATACACGTCTGCATTATCGCAGAAGCGCCTCAGGCATTGCAGCAAGTGCTTTGTATGGCTTTGATAAAATGGATTTTTCTACTATCGATGCTTTATTAGAAGTTGAAAACGGTCTTGGGAACTACTATTTAGAATTAGATTCTAATTCCTGCCCTGACTTAGCTACAGATGATCAATTGCTTTGTGGGGAACTCTTTTCATTAATATATAATGATTTAACTTTATCAAATGATGAGTTTAAAATATATTTATATGATTATAATCTTCCTCATGAGTATTATGATCCTCTAATTGCTGATGCTAGAATTCCACAAGAAGTAAGGGATGAAATAGCTACAATTACATCGTTTCCTCTTAATCCAATTGTTGACTTTGATTTAATTAGAGTCACAGTTTGGATTCAATACTCAGATAGTCCAGTCTCAATCATGATAGTAAGTGGGTTGATTTTACGATGAATAATATAAATATAAACAATCAAAAAGGTGTAACATTAATTGAACTATTGATATCAATAGTAGTTGGTAGTATTGTAATTTCAATGCTAATGTCGATATTAATAATGAGTTTAAAAGTGAAAGCAACGTTTGATGCAAATAACAAGATGCAAAATGAGAGTTATTATATTGTTGACAAAATACAATTTAATTTACTTGAACTTGGTCCACAGGAGATTGAGATTGAAACTGTTGGAACAGTAACAACCGTAACAATAAGTCATGTATATGATATAGCAATAGATAATAACAATGTAATCTCTCGAGATTACACAATTACACCAATTATACATTATATCATTTTTGATTCATCATTAAACACTTTGGTATATCAAACAGATGCTGGTGTAATACTACTACACTCTTCAAATGTATCAATTAGTTCCGGAGGTGTAGATCCTGTTCTTCAATTGATTAATATTGAAACTCCAGGACTTTGTGATTTCACATCAACTAGTCCTTGTTCAGAGGGTATACTGAAACTTTCCTTATTAATAGAGGTGAATTTGGATAATGGTGGGGTAATAGAACCTAAACTGTTTGTAACTACAATAATCATATGATTTTTTTCTTTCACGAGTATACTACCTTGATATTCGAATGAGGTCAAAGGGTTGAGGATTGAGTTAAGATTTATTTAAGATTTGTTTTTTTATGATGTTCCAAGGAG
>JAOZRX010000061.1:0-3944 GCA_029939945.1 Candidatus Izemoplasma sp.
GTTGGACCATATTAGTTAGTTGAGTTGGACCATGTTAGTTAGTTGAGTTGGACTGTTTACAAAAATTTAATCAAAAAGACTAAAATATGTAGTGAACCCCATTTAGTGATACTTATTATGAATTTAATAACAATCTGTTAAGGGCTTAAATGGTGGATAATATTCTGGTGCAACTAGTGTCATATCATCTCAATGAAAAAACTCCCTATTATATAAGGAGTTTATTATCTTTACTTAGTTATATAGATGAAATTAGTGATTTGAATCAAAAATCTTCTGAATTCCAGACAAATTAATGTCAAAACCATTTCCAATAATTAGTATAACTTTTTCATTATTATCATATAAAATTAAACTTGTAATTCCATTCCTATTTTTAGTAGTCTTGTATTTTGAATTAACTGGTGCAAATTTAACTTTTCCTAATAAATTTCGAGTATAAATTTGCTTATCTACTAATTCAACATATCCGATTTTTCGCTTAGTTTAAATTATAATCAGTAGCATTAATACAGAAAATGTTCCGAAGACAATTATTACAAACAAACTAGCAAGAGTTCCAAGTATTGTAATATCGTCTCTCAACAAATCAAATACTCCCACATAGATTGTTACTAGTAAAAAAATAAATAGACCAACAACAAAGGCTATTGAAAACTTATAATAATATTTTTTTCTCATTTCCATTATATTATCCTTCACATTAAACATTAATTTATATTCTAACATATCATGTAAGAATTGCATAAAATATTTAAATAAAGAAAAACTCAATACAACCCAATTATAATCTGTATTTACACTCTCAAAAACAATTCTTTTTTACCACTAATCCTAGGAGTTCGAGCCGATAAAAACCCCGAGATATTATATCTAGCAAGCTAATACTGATAATATCTCGGGACGCGTGTTATTTTTATAAAGAATAGTCGTTTAGGCCTAGTAATCCAAGCATTTCGGTCGAATTTCTATGTCAAATACTCAAAATTTTGCTTTGCATTTAAGGGCTTTGATAGGCTCTGCATATCTATAGTTGCAATTACTTATGGTATGGCTCTGAACTGCACCCATAAACTTGGACATAGGAAACTATGAAAAAGAAAGGGTGCAGTTTTTATATGTCTTATGGTGTATTACTTAAATCCTGCACTTCACCTATTTGTAATTCAAACCATTCCTTAGTAATATCAACACCTGATTCTCTTTCTAATAAAACTAAGAACTCTTCAATCGATGCTGTATCACCATTATACTCATCATAATAATGACTTAATAACTCAAGGAAATAATAATAGTCTCCACCCAAATACTCATCAACATAATACTTAAATATGGATACTCCATGATAATAAATCAAATATCCATATTGATCTTCAAATTCATCAACTTTTCTTAATAAAGAATCTCCCAATACTAATTGATATCTTTCCTCAAATCTTTCCGAAAGACTTGTTCTATATCCGTAATAATCATTTGCCCCTTCTATTCCGTAAACATCTAAAAAATAAATCCCAGAAACAAATGTAGTTAATGATTCATCTAAAAATGATTCATCAGATTGATCATTACCTATCATAGAATAAAACCATTGATGAATAACTTCATGAACTACAGTACCTTCACTAATATCTGCACTACAGTAAACTACTCCACTACTTTCCATACCGTAGTAATATCCATATTCCAATGTAAAATAATCATAATAATATTCACCAACATATTCTTCAAATAAATTAAAAGTATCCTCCATATATTTAAATGAATTATCTGCTTCATAATTTTCTAATTCTCTTACTGAATATATTTTAAACAATCTTTCATTTATCACTTCTTCATAATAAAAATAGTTGGGGGATGCAGAAAATGAGAAGTCCCTTCCATCTTCCAAATACAAGTATTTAATCAGTCTCCCATCCTCATTATCTTCAAATAATAACTTACCACTAGTTGCTACTAAAAAATCATCTCTAACATTAAGAGTTACATAATAATCTCCTATATCGTTATAATAAGATTCACCATGGAAAGTGAAAGGATCAATATTCCATCCTTCATCATCATACATAGATAAAAAAGGATAAAAAAACATAGTAAGATAATAGTCACCCAGTGCCATTAATCTACCGTAATCCCAATATTCAAAATTATATTTAAATTCAATACTAAAGTTATCATCTTTTTCTAATGTGTATTCAAGGTCTATATGTATTTGAGTATAATCATATCCTACAACTTCATACTCTACTTCTAATCCATTTATCTTAATATAATCGATATCTACATTATCAAGAGATACAAATTCATCAGCATTAGGATAAAGGGTAATATATAATTCATTAAAATCAGTCTTATCATTTATATATATAATCTCACCAGTTACATATAATTTGTCATTTTCTTCATCAAGAACTACATCTAAATAATAAGTATTAATATCATAGTCATTAACATCATGATTTATTAGATCAAAATCATTTTTATCAATTTCATTTCTGTCATCAAACATATTACATCCACCAAGAATAATTACAAATAATAAAGCAATAATCAATTTCTTCATATCTCACACCTCTTTTCTTAACTACCTTAATTATACCATATACAAAAATACTTACTTGAAGATCAATAAAAAAAGGATTGACAAATTGTGTCAATCCTTTTCAAATTACTATATATATACATCTTAATTTCACTTTTTTTTATCCTATTAGTTACTATTAATAAATCCTAAAACTAATGTAGTAAATAAGACTGGTTTCTCATACATGCTCGCATGTCCACATTCTGGAATAACAACTAAATTAGAATTTTTTATTTTTGAATGAAGACGTTCCTGTTCAAAAACAGGAGTTAAGAAATCTTCACTTGAAGAAATAATTAAGGTTTTAGTATTAATATCAACTAACGAATCTACTACATCATGTGTTGCTGCACTATTAGTTAACCTTACCATTTGATCTAAAAACTCTTCATTGCTAAATAATGGAATTAATATATTCTTTCTATCTTCCATCCATATAATCGCCTTAGTATAAAACTGTGGAGAATAAATATATGGAATAGTGATATTGTAATAAGCTAGTCCATTTCTAGATTTAGCTACTTCGTTCCATCCGTCACCTATGGCCTTTAGCCAATGTGATGTTTTAGCTACACCGTTAGCTATTACCATCTTATTAATATACTTCTCATATTTCACTGCGAACTGTAAAGCAATACTTGCTCCATAACTTATTCCAACAAGATTAACTTTCTCAATTTTTAAATGATCAAGTAAATCTTTTAATAACTCTACTTGAATTTCTTGTGTATAATCATTTTCTAATTTAGAACTTAGTCCTTGATCAAACATATCATATCTAATTAAGACATTGTCTTTTGTGAAAGATTCTTTAAATATTTCCCAAGAAAGTGAAGACATCATAATTCCATTCAGAAATATGATGATTTCTTTACCAGAGTTTAAATCACCATCAACTGTATAGTTAATCTGATAATTCTTATAGTTAAAAATACTCATTAAATAAACCCCATTTCTAATGCTTCTTTTCTTAATTGTTCTCTAAATTTAGGATGAGCAATACTTATTAGAAGTTCAACTCTTTCCATAATGTTTTTACCTTTTAATTTTACACATCCATATTCAGTAACGATGTAGTCTACATCATTACGTGATAATGTCACTGCAGCTCCTGGCTTTAAAGTTGAAACAATTTTAGATATTTCTTCTTTAATTCCAGTTTCTTTATTTCTTGCCATTGTAGTTGAATAAAGAGTAATAAAGCTCCTACCATTTTTAGCTCTTTGTGCACCTGTAGCTGTATCATTTTGTCCACCAGTTCCACTAAAATGTCTTGTCCCAATTGATTCACTACAACATTGTCCTGTCAAATCTACTTCTATTGTTGTATTAATTGATACTTGATTATCATTTAATCCAACAA
>JAOZRX010000061.1:4044-5281 GCA_029939945.1 Candidatus Izemoplasma sp.
AAATCTACTTCTATTGTTGTATTAATTGATACTTGATTATCATTTAATCCAACAATATATGGATCATTTACATAGTTTCCATCTAAAAACATAATACCTGTATTTTCATCTAAGAAATCATATAACTCTTTTGTCCCAAAAGCAAAGGCACAAACCATTCTTCCTTTATGAAGAGATTTTCTCTTATTAGTAATAACACCTGCTTTATATAAATTCATAAATCCAGTTGTTAACATTTCAGTATGAACTCCTAAATCTTTTTTATTAGTTAAGGCAGCTGCTACTGCATTTGGAATACCACCGATACCTAGTTGAATATTATCGCCATCATTGATTTGATCGGCGATAAAATTCCCAATCAATTTATCTTTTTCATTTGGTTCTATATCAGGTAAAACTGGAACTTCGTAATCAACTTTAACAAAATAATCTATTTCATTCTCATGAACCTCTAAGTCACCAAAAGTTCTTGGTAATAAAGGATTAATTTCTAAAATAACAATATCTGCTGCTTCAATCATTTTCTTTTCATATACATTAGATAATGATAACGAAACAAATCCATGTTTATCTGGAGGTGTTGCGTTTCCAACAAATATATTTGGTTTTTTATTTTCTATTCTTTGTACACCAGCATTATGTAATTGATTTGGTATAAAAGAAATATTTCCATTCTTATATGCTTTTCTTAAGTCGCTTGAAAAAAACCAGCTACTAACTGAAAAGATATCTTTATATTTTTCATTTACCATATATTCATAATTCATTAAAGGTAAACAGTTATCAACTGATAAATGTTCAACTCTATTAGATACTTCATGTAACCTAGTAAAGAACTCTCTACCTTCACTAGCGCACATTCCTGCGACGATATAATCATTATCTTTAACTAATGCTAAAGCTTCATCCATTGTAATATATTTTGCCATTATATCTCTCCTCATATACAAATGGTGGGTATAGGGCAAAAGCCCTATACCTCTACATTTATATTATACATTGTTTAAACTAATTAATCATTTAGAATTGTGTCAATTGTTTCTAAAGGTTTAAATGGTGCGAATAAATAGCTTTCAGGAGTTTCTCCTTCAGCTGGGATAATTGTTGCAAGTAGTAATGACATAGATTGAGTACCCGCTCTACGTCCATCAGCATAATCTACTGTACCACCAAATGGATTTTCAATAGGTGCTTCTTCCATTGCATCAATATAGTTTTCCCATGTTAATACATCTGT
>JAOZRX010000106.1 GCA_029939945.1 Candidatus Izemoplasma sp.
TAATGTGGACCCTATGTCAAGGACAGTTCAAAAAAGACTAGTAATCATTAAGGTGTTGATTCCCCTAGGGGAATTTCGCCTTTTTGTTTTGTAATAAGTATATCTCTGTATTGGATAGGTGGTAGTCTATCCAATTTTCTTTGTGGTTTATAGTTATTGTAATAGTCTAGAAAATGATCAATCTTCTTAAGTGCTTGTTCAATTGTCTCACAATCATTTAAATCGACATGATCTTTATATGTTCCAAAGAACGACTCCATGGGAGCGTTGTCCCAACAATTCCCGCGACGAGACATTGATTGTGTAATTCCGTATAACTTAAGAAAATTTCTAAAGTCATTTGATGCATAATGTACTCCTTGATCTGAGTGTATTATCATATCTTGATGTTCACTGAATAGCGAATGTTTTGTAAGGTTATCTAGGCTTTCCATAACGAAATCCATTTTAAGTGAAGTTGAAGCTGCTCTAGCTACTATTTCACCTGTTTGACTATCTTTAATTGCTGATAGGAATGCTCTAGTATTTTTCTTCCCAAAAGTGATATATGTGATATCTGTCAATAAAACTGCGAATGGTCTTCCAGGTTTAAAATTACGCTTAACGTGGTTGTCATGAATATGATGTCCTTTTATATTCCTAGCCATTCTTTTATATGGATTAGCTTTTCTAATTGGACAGATAATTCCATATTTTCTCATTATTCTTTGGATTCTTTTTCGATTCATGACAATTCCATATTGGTTGTATAGAAAATCCTTGATTTCTCTTGATCCCTTCTTGTATCCTTTGAAATTATAGGCTTCAAGAATCAAGTCTAGTAAAGCTAAATCTTGTTCTTCACGTATTTCTCTTCGCTTTACTGCTTCAGTGCTAAAGTAATTATAATATCCACCTCTTGATACATTAGTTTCCTTGCACAGGAAACTAATCATATTTTTGTATCCGTTCTCTTCAATTATATCTTGAATTATTTCAAATATTATTTCTTTCTCTTTGTATGTTTGTGAATATACACTCCCCTTTCTATCATGTCTAACTTTTTTTGGAGTTCTAATTGAACCTCAAGAAACTTAATTTTCGCTTCTTTTCTTTCAAGTTGTTCTTCTAAACTTAATTGTCTTGCTAATGGTCTTCCTGATCCTTTTTTTCTTGTATCTTGAAGTCCCATAACCCCGGACTTCTTATATGCTGCTTTCCACCTTTTTACCGAGCTATATACTCGATTAGCTCCTAAAATTGATATGTCGAATCCTGCTTTCTCAAATATTTCAGATGATAATAATCCGTTTTCCATTTCAGCCATAGTAAAGTGCTTCATTTCATCTGTATATGTTATTCCTTTCGGTCCAATCCGCTTGACGTATTTGTTATCTTTTAGTATTTCTATTTCGTATTCTGTAAATATCTTTTTGCTCATTGTTCTTCACCTCTCTTTAAGTATACAAAAAGAACCTA
>JAOZRX010000107.1 GCA_029939945.1 Candidatus Izemoplasma sp.
GAACTACATTACCATATTTATCTGCCATAATTTGAAACTCAATATGTTTAGGATTGAGAACATACTTTTCTAAATACATCGTTCCATCTCCAAAAGCATTTATAGATTCACTTCTTGCAGTTTCATATGCATTGTTAAACTCATCCATATTATTAGCAACACGCATCCCGCGACCGCCTCCACCAGCACTAGCCTTAATTAAAATAGGAAATCCAATATCTATAGCATTATTTCTAGCGTCATCCAATGATTTAACTGCTCCATTACTTCCTGGAACAACAGGAACCCCTGCTTCAATCATTATTTCACGTGCTTTAGATTTATTCCCCATTTTATCAATTACATTACCACTAGGTCCAATAAAACGTATTCCGCATTCTTGACAAAGACTAGCAAAATCACTATTTTCGCTCAAAAATCCAAACCCAGGATGAATTGCTTCCGCACCTTTGTTAATCGCTGCGGTAATTATATTTTCCATATTTAAGTATGATTCATTACTTTTTGAACCACCGATACAAACAGCGTCATCTGCAATTTGTACATGTAAACTGTCTTTATCTGCTACAGAATAAACAGCAACAGTTTCAATACCCATTTGTTTACAAGCCCTGATAATTCTTACTGCTATTTCTCCTCTATTTGCAATTAAAACTTTTTGGAACATTATTCCATAATTTCCATTACAATTTGATCAAATTCAACCATAGTTGCATCTTTAACATTAATACTAACAATAGTTCCATTAACAGGAGAAGTAATTTCATTCATGACTTTCATTGCTTCAACAATAAATATTACATCACCTTTATTTACTTTTTGGTTTACTTTAGCAAAAGGTTCACTATCAGGAGATGGTGATTGATAAAAAGTCCCCACAAGTGGAGATCTAACTAATATATTACTATTTACTTCAGGTTCTTCAACTATTTTATCCTGTTCTTTAGTCATTGTATTTTCAGTAAATGATCCAACAGGAGCAAAATTAGGAGAAGAAACAAAAGTATTATTATCTTCTTTTTCTAATTTAATAGAAAATTCATTATCTTTAATTTCTAACTTGTGTATTTTAGAATCCTCGAATTCCTTCATCAGATTTTTTATTTGTCTTAAATCCATATTTTTTCCCTCCAAAACTTTGATTATCAAAATATCCTATTTGTAAAAAAATAAGTAAAGATTTTCGTAAGAAAATCTTTACTTCTCACCTTCGATAAATGTAACAATTTGTTGTACAGTTTCAAAAGCTTGTGCTGCTTCATCGCTAACTTTAATTTCAAATTCATCTTCGATTGCCATAATTAATTCTACAGCGTCTAATGAATCTGCACCTAAATCATCAGAAATACTCGCAGCTAAAGTTACTTCGCTTGCTTCTACTCCTAATTCATCAACAATAATTTGTTGTACTTTTTCAAAAATCATAGTAATGCCTCCTTATTTATATATATA
>JAOZRX010000009.1 GCA_029939945.1 Candidatus Izemoplasma sp.
AGCTAACTTTTTTTACGACAATAAAAATATCATTGTTTATATTACAAAATATTTTAATATGATAAAATAAAGATAGAATTGGAGGCTACAAAATATGAGAAAATGGAGTTTAGACGCATTATATACCTCTTTTGAATCACTTGAATTTCAAGAAGCAATTGTTGAAATTGAGAAGTTGGTTAAAAAAGGAAATGAATTTGCTTTAAAAGAGTTAAATGATACAACAAATGCTTTGGAAAAAATAAAGAGATATTTACTTGAATCAGAAAAATTACGTACACTTTTCACAAGAACAATAGTTTTTTGTTCGCTAACAATAAGTACTGATGCATTGAATGAAGAAGCTAGAAAATATATGAATAAACTGCAGAAACTTGCTGCGAGTACTACGATTTCAAGTACTAAATTTTCTAAGTGGCTACCACAAATAAAGAATCTAGATAAACTGATTGAAAGTGATAAACTACTATTTGAGGCTAAATATTATTTAAACAGAATTGTTGATGGAGCAAAATATGTATTGGCTGATGATGTTGAAATGGTAATTGCTAAAATGAAAGCAACATCTTCAACAGCTTGGGGACAACTTCAAGGTGAATTAACTTCAACATTAAAAGTTGATTATAATGGTAAGCAAATCACTTTGTCTGAGGTTAGAAACCTAAGCAGTCATAAAGACCAAAAAGTTAGAAAAGAATCTTATGAAGCAGAACTTGCTGCTTATCCTAAGATTTCTCAATCGATTGCCTATGCAATGAATGGAGTTAAGGGTGAAGTTAATGAGATTTGTGAATTAAGAGGGTTTGCATCTCCACTTGATCAAGCAGTATATGTATCAAAAATGGAAAGAAGTACATTAGATACTTTAATTAGTTCTATGAAAGACTACTTACCTCATTTCCATGCCTACTTAAAAAGAAAAGGTGAATTATTAGGACATGAAAATGGACTTCCTTATTATGATATATTTGCACCAATGGGTGAAAGTTCAAGAGAATTTAGTATTGATGAAGCAATGGAATTTATCTACGAGAACTTTAGAACATTCAGCCCTGAGTTAGAAAACTTAGCAAGAAGAGCAGTGAAAGAAGAATGGATTGATTTCACACCTCGACAAGGTAAAAGAGGTGGAGCATTCTGTTCTAATATCCATCCTATAAAGCAAAGTAGAGTATTAACAAACTTCAGTGGTTCTTTTAGTAGTGTTATTACACTTGCACATGAATTAGGACATGCGTATCATGGTGATCAAATATTCAGCGAAAGAATCTTTAATTCTCGTTATACAATGCCAGTTGCTGAAACAGCATCAACGTTTTGTGAAACGATTGTAAAAAAAGCAGCATTAAAAGACGCTGATAAAGATGAAAAAATCTTTATCTTAGAACAATCTTTAAAAGGATCAACTCAAGTTATAGTAGACATTCTTTCAAGATTTATCTTCGAAAGCAATGTGTTCGATAAACGAAAAACTACTCCGCTTAATACTAGAATGTTAAATGAAATGATGACTAATGCTCAAAAAGAGGCTTATGGAGATTCTTTAGATGAAAACTTCTTAATGCCATATGCATGGCTTAATAAACCTCATTACTATAGTGGTGGACTTAGTTTTTATAACTGGCCATATGCTTTCGGATTATTATTTGCTAAAGGGATATACGCAGAATTCATAAAACAAGGTAAACCTTTTGTAGAAAAAGTAAATCTTCTACTAAGAAAAACTGGTCAGTCTTCTGTTGAAGAAGTTGCTTCACTTGTTGGAATAGATGTATCTTCAAAAGAATTTTGGAATAGTAGTTTAGAAGTAATTGTTAAAGAAATTGAGATGTTTTTAGAATTAACTGAATAAAAAGTTGGCTTTAGCCAACTTTTTTATCTGATTCACGCAATTGAATGATATAATTAAAACGAGGTGATTTATATGATTGATTTTAGAAGTGATACAGTAACAAAACCGACAAAAGAAATGAGAGAAGCAATGGCTAATGCAATTGTAGGGGACGATGTTTATCAAGATGACCCAACAATAATTGAACTTGAGGAATTAGCTGCTAAAATGACAGGGAAAGAAGCTTCTTTATTCGTGACAAGTGGGACGATGGGAAATCAATTATCAATTTATACCCAAACATCTCGGGGAGATGAAATAATTGTTGGTAAATCTGCTCATATTAAGAATTATGAAGTAGGAGCTAGTGCTGTAATTTCTGGAGTAAGTTACCATTTAATTCAAGAGATTGATGGAATGATGCCTCTTAAATATATTGAAAAAGGGATAAGGGGAATCGATGTTCATTATCCTGATACTTCTTTAATCTGTTTAGAGAATGCACATGGAAGTGGTAAAGTGTTACCACTGAGTTATATGGAAAGTGTCTATAAACTTGCAAAAGAGAACAACTTAAAAGTTCATTTAGATGGAGCAAGACTATTTAATGCTGCTATACATCTAAATGTAGATGCTACTGAGATAACAAAGTATGCTGATAGTGTAACTTTTTGTTTATCTAAAGGGTTAGCTAGCCCAGTAGGTAGTATGCTTTGTGGGACAAGAGAATTTATTGAAAAAGCAAGACGAGGAAGAAAACTTCTTGGTGGAGGAATGAGACAAGTTGGAGTACTTGGTGCAACTGGGCTTGTATCACTTAAAAAAATGGTTAAAAGGTTAAAAGAAGATCATGATAATGCACTATATTTGGCTAATAAATTAGATTTAATTAAAGAATTCGAAGTAGACTTTAATCGTCTAGATATAAATATGGTTTTTGTAAAAACGAATTTTGATTATTCTAATTTAGTTGAGTTTTTAAGAGAAAAGGATATACTTATAAGTGGATATAAAGGACAATATTTACGTTTGGCTTGCCATAACGATATAGATAAAAATGATATTGATAAACTAGTAAGTAATTTCAAAGAGTATATTGAGAGAGGTTGATAATTTATGGATGAAAAACTAGGTAGTTTTTATTTTGAAGGAACAAACAACTTAGGAATACTTCTTTGTCATGGACTTACTGGTGCACCTGATGAAATGAAAGAATTAGGGAGATACCTTAATAAATTAGGTTATACAGTTTCAGGACCAGAATATAGGGGACATGGAACTGATGTTGCTAATTTCCTTGAAACTAGTGTTCAAGATTGGTTTTCTGATTTGGAAAAAGCATTCGAAGAACTTTCTAGTAAAGTAAAAGGAGTTTATGTTATGGGACTTTCTATGGGAGGATGTTTCACTGTGAAATTAGCAGAAGAAAGAGACATTTTAGGACTAGTTACAATGAACGCACCATTAATAGGTCTTCCATTAAAAGAAGAATTCGATAATCTTATTGAAATAGATTCAGATATGGATCATATTCATAAATATCAAAAGTATCGTTCAGGATATAATAAATTTGTTGTTGAGACTGGTCAAATTCACAATTTAAAAAAAGTCACAGCGCCATTATTAGTAATTCAAGGTGAACTTGATATTGATCGTTATAAGATAAGTTCTAGTATGTTAAGTGAATATGTTAGTTCAAAATACAAATCAAGATTAGATTTTGAAAAATCAGGGCATTTAGTAGTACTAGAAGAAGAAAGATATGAACTATTTGATTTGATTAGAGATTTCTTAGTAGAATTAGAAAAATTATTCCAATAAAAAAAGAGCTATTTGCTCTTTTCTTTATGTTTTTTAAAACTAATAAATATCTTTTCAATTCCTAAATTTAAATCAGGTTCTCCCTTTAACAAAGCAACACTTCTTTTAACTATTCTTTCTTCAAAGAGTGTTAAACTTAAATATAATAAGAATATAATTACTGTCCAAAAACCCCATAATTCAAAGATTCCAGTATTTCCTAATATAAAAATCAGTCCAACAGAACCTATCCATATTACTGAAGCCCATATTTTTATTACTAATCTTAACCTTGGATTTTCTCTAGAAATAAACATCATAAATGGTGCCATACCTAAAGATAAAAACAGTCCATATAATCCAGCTGAAATAACATGTATCCATGTCCATACTGGATAAGTTTCAGCTATCGCTGGAGTTATTGCGGATGTAATTAAAAAGATAGTCGCTATATAAATAAAGCGGTAAGCAATCTTTAAATTATAATGTTCTAATCTGAATAAGGCGATCATTGTTGTCTGAATAGATACACCTGTAAATATTGCCCATACAATAAATAAAGCACGGTTATCAAATCTATTTCCGATTTTACTGAAAGTATATTGAAAAGGATCTTGAATTGTACCGTAAATGGTTGTGAATAGTAAAGCACTCAACAGTAAACTCATAATAGTGATTCTAATTCGTCTTTCTAAAAGTAATTTTGTTTGAATAGAGACTTCATCACTAGCTAGGGTAACGGTTGTATTCTTTTTTATTTCAGTATTATTATTCATAATTCAACTCCTTCAAAGTATATTATACTAATTAATAGAAAAAGACTCAATATTATAATAAAAAATTATTATTTGTGTTATATTAGTTATAGAAGAAAAAAGGTGATTAGATGATTATTCATAGTGTTGATTTTAAAGGAAGCCATGTCGAACTAGATAAATGCCCACTGGGTAACTTACCTGAAATAGTAATCGCAGGTAGAAGTAATGTTGGAAAGAGTAGTTTCATTAACTCATTTCTAAACAGAAAGAATATTGCCCATACATCAGGCAAGCCTGGTAAAACGCAAACTCTTAATTTCTATTTAGTTAATGAATTATTTCATTTTGTTGATGTTCCTGGATATGGTTACGCTAAAGTAAGTAAAAAAGATCGTGAAAAATTTGGATTAATGATTGAGGATTATTTACTTAATAGGGAAAATTTAAGACTAGTTATTTTATTGGTTGACTTTAGACATGCACCTTCTGAAGATGATTATTTAATGTATAATTTCTTAAAGAGTTATAATATACCTTGTTTAGTTGTAGGAACAAAACAAGATAAAGTTTCAAAAAATCAAAGAAATAAGCATGAAAGAATAATAAAAGATGAACTAAAACTACATTCTGATGATTACTTTATTGGTTATTCATCAGTCTTGAAAACTAATCTTGATGCTGTATCTAAGGTAATAGAAAACTATATAGAATAGGAGAATTCTTATGAGAATATTGTTTATTGGTGGAACAGGCTTAATAAGTACTGCTGTATCTAAACTAGCAATCAAGGAAGACTATGAGTTATATGTTCTAAATAGAGGTAATAATAATGAAGTATTATCAAGTAAAACAAAGTTTTTAATTGGTGATATGAATAATGAAGAAAGTATTAAAGAACTAATTAAGGATTTTCATTTTGATGTAGTTGTTCAGTGGATTGCTTATAACGTAGAACAAGTTAAAAGAGATTATCGTATTTTTAAAGGTAAGACTTATCAATATGTATTTATAAGTAGTGCATCAGCATATATGAAACCTATTCCTAAATATCCGATTACCGAAGATGTTCCTTTAGGAAATGAGTATTGGGAATATTCAGATAATAAAAGACTTTGTGAAGAGTATTTAACAACTGTTAATAGCAGTGAATTTAATGTGACAGTTATTAGACCTTCTCACACATATAACGATGAAAAGGTAGTTGCTGTTATCAAAAGTTGGGGCGCTCCATACACAATAATTGACCGTTTATTAAAAGGTAAGAAAATCATTATACCAGGGGACGGAACTTCACTGTGGACTTTAACTTATAATGTTGACTTTGCACAGGCATTTATTAAAGTTCTAGGGAATCATCGGACTTATGGAGAGGCTTATCACATAACTAGTGATTTTGTATATACGTGGGAAAGAATAAATGAAATATTATGTGAAAATCTTGGAGTAACTTCAAATATAATTCATATACCTAGTGATTTTATTATTAAACATGCACCATTCTTAGAAGGAGAATTACTTGGTGATAAACATTGGAGTTTAATTTTTGATAATTCAAAAATTAAGTCTATTGCCCCAAATTATAAATCAACTACAAGTTATGAAGAAATTGCACCAAGTGCTTTAAAAAGAATCTTGGAAAATAAAAACTTACAAAAGGTTGATGAAAAATTCAATTTTTGGTATGATAATATTATTGTAGAGTTTTTGAAACTACACTAGTTGTAAACAGTAAACTAAAAATGGAGGATTAGCTCAGTTGGTAGAGCACTTGACTCTTAATCAAGGGGTCGTAGGTTCGAAACCTACATCCTCTACCATTTTTACTGTTTAAAAAAGACAAATACAATTAAAGCACTCATCGAGTGCTTTTTTAGAATCTAGTTCTTTGTAATTTAATATTACCATCAATATTATAACTTTCATTAGAAGTAACCATTAAGAAATCACCTTTTTTTATAGTTAAGTCATTAATTGTGCCATGACCTTCTAAAATCGCTAAATAATCTCCGTGAAGATGTGAAATAAAACTGGTATTATTATGTATTTCGATAATTTCATAATCAAAATATTTATTATTGTGAGTTGTAACTACTTCGTTATCTGGAATCTTGATGACTTCAATTGCTTTTTTAATATGTAAGTCTCTTAACTTACCATTGTCAAGGCGATCATAGTCATATAAACGATAAGTAATATCGGAAGATTGTTGAACTTCAAGAAGAAGTGTTCCTTTGCATATTGCGTGAACTGTACCGGCTTCAATATAGAAATAATCATTCTTCTTCACATCTATTTTGTTTAATAGATTATTGTAATCTTTTGAGTTAATCATATTAGTAAGTTCGTCTAACGATTTAGCATTATGTCCAATAATCATTTTTGTATTATCTAATGCATCTAAGATATACCAACACTCACTTTTCCCAAATGATCCTAACTTTCTAGCATATGAATCATCAGGATGAACTTGGATACTTAAATCTTTTTGAGCATCAATTATTTTAACTAAAATCGGGAATTCATTTTTCGAATAATTTCCAAAATATGATTTATGATTGTCAAATAAATATTTTAAAGTCTTTCCCTTGAATTCAGTATTCTTAATTATGCTTTCTCCATTTTTGTGAGTACTAATACCCCAACACTCTCCACAAGTATTTGAGACATTAAAGTTAAATTTAGAAGAAAGAAAATTGCCACCCCATACCTTATCAAAGAAAACAGGTTCGAAGAAAATTATCATTTTAACACCTCGTTTGCATAAGAAAATTAATGTATCTATAAGTATTATATCATTTTGTAATGCAAATTTGTTAGCTTTATTAATTTTATCAAAAAACATTAGAATATACTGTTGATTACTTGAATAAGGACATATTATTGGGAAAAGCAAAAACATATGAATATTGCTATATATAATTTATGTTGTTGAATTGTATTTTTTTATTGATAAAGTACAAGGTTGTCGTTTATACTGAACCAGAAGAAGATATATGAGCTAAGAAGGTGCCAAAAATGAAAGTGCATATTATTTCGTGTAAAGTTTATGAAGAAGGAATCAATAATATTATAAAGCAATATTCTTTAGATTATTCTAAGGAATTTTTTGAGATACATAAGCATAATGAACCGAATCTTTTAAGATTAGAGTTACAAGAAAGAATTGATAAAATCAATGATGTTGATAAAATTATTATCTTATACGGTATATGTGGTAATTCAATTTGTGGGTTAAAAGCAAATAATGTTGAACTGTATATTCCTAAAATTCATGATTGTTCCGCCATGCTTATTGGTGGAAAAGAATTATATAAAGAGCATTTTGGACATCGTCCATCTCAAGCTTATTCTGCTTATAGCTATATGAAAGAAAGCTATGATGATCAGTTAGACTATTTACTTAAAAAATATGATGAAGAAACAGCATATTACTTATATGAAACAATGTATCCTAAAAGTTCAAGTCTAGTGTATATTGCTTTAAATCATCCAAAGGATAAAGAAAATATTGAAGCATATAAGAGAAATTACGAAACAGTTGAAGTTATTAAAGGAAGCATGAATTTCTTAGAGCGAGTTATCTTGTTTAATGGAAGCGATGAAGAAGTATTAAAAGTTGAACCACATAAAAATGTAAAATGTGTTTACGATTTTGAAGAGGTGATCAAGGCAGAATGAAATATCAAATTGAAAAAGGAAAAAGTATAAAAGATTTTTTAATTAAAGAAGATAATAATGTTGAGTTTTTATGTAATGGGAATGGTATTTGTGGTAAATGCTTAATTAAAGTTACTAGGGGAGATTTAGTTCCTAACGATTACGATAGACAATTTATTTGTGAAGAAGATTTAGAGAATGGAATTAGATTATCATGCAAACACGAAACAACAGAAGATATCGAGTTTGAATGGTTGAATTCACTTAATAGTGCCTACATTGAAGCTAAAACAATTGTAAAATATGAGAATAATTTCAATATTAAAGAAATTGATAATAGATTTATTTTATTAGAAAAAGACGAAGAGATATTTTCAAATGACCTAGGTTACTTTGTTGGAATAGCTGTTGATATTGGTACAACAACTATTGCTTTAAGAGTAATTGACTTAGTAAAAGACAAAGTAATTGGCGAGAAGAACATATTAAATTCACAAAAGAAATATGGTGCTGATGTTATCTCGAGAATTAAATTCGCATCAGAAGGCGGATTAAATGAACTAAAGAATTTAGTAGTTAACGATATTGAGAAAAGTATCTTATCAGTCTTTAAGAAGAAATCTTTATCACTAGATTCATTAGTGAGAATAACAATTTCAGGGAATAATGTAATGAATCATATCTTTTTAGGAGTAAATCCAAAGAAAATGGGACAAATCCCATTTGAACCAGAGTTTATTAACCCTGTTATAAAAGATGCAAATAGTATTTTTAACTTTAAATCTAAAGCTATTGTTAGTGTAATAGGAAGTTTCACAAGTTTTGTTGGTGGAGATATAATGAGTGGTATTTTATCACTTGGAGAATTGCCAGAAAAGTGGTTCTTGTTACTTGATCTTGGAACTAATGGAGAAATAGTTTTAGGAAACTCTAAACAACTACTTGTAACTTCAACTGCAGTAGGACCAGCTTTAGAAGGTGGTAATATTAGTAGTGGTATTGGTTGTGTTGAGGGTGCAATAAGTAATATCAAGATAAATGGAAGTAAAATTGAATACAAGACAATAAACAACTTAGAACCTATCGGAATTTGCGGTAGTGGAATAATTGATTTGAGCGCAGAATTAGTTGGTAATAAACTAATTATTCCTAATGGAAAATTCACTGAAAAGAAAGATATTGAAATATATAAAAATATTTCATTTACTCAAAAAGATATTAGACAAATCCAATATGCAAAGAGTGCTGTAAGAAGTGGAATTGAAATACTTGTTAAAGTTGCAAAAATAGAATATGAGGATATTGATAATGTTTACTTAAGTGGTGGACTAGGTAATAATGCAAATATTCAAAATGTTATTAAACTAGGAATGATTCCATCAGTATTAAAAGATAGAAGTATTCCTAGTGGGAATACATCTCTCGCTGGTGCAATTCTTAATCTATTTGCTTTAAAAGATACGACAGAAAAGATGTTACATTTTCAAAGTATTGCCAAAGAAATTAATTTAGGAGAAAGAAAAGATTTTAATGAAATCTATGTCTCAAATTTTGATTTAGAAGAAAGTTAATGATTATAAGCAACCCTGATTTGGCAATAATCACTGAAACGTATTTTAACTTTGATTCAAAAAGTCAAAAAGATTATAGTATTTGCAATGAATTTATACATACATCAATAAATGTTCAGCACTTTTTAACATATTCAACACCAACAATCGGGTACTTAGTTTTCTATATAACTAAAGGTCAAGGTATGGTGTATTCTGAATATGAATTAAAGGGACTTAAGAAGAATGATTTATGTATTATTGACTTATCTGAGCCGTTTTATATATCGAGTAATGATTGGGAGTATATTGCTACTCACATAAGTGGAGACTCAGTAAAGGCAATCATAAATGATTTTTATGAAAATAAACTCGTTAGTATTGAAGATTCGTTTTATATTGAAAGACAATTTTATCTAATAAACCATTTTATGAAGAAAAAGGATGTTATAATGGTATCTTCATCAGTTCAGAAACTGTTGTCAGATATCAAGAAAAATGCTTGTTTTAAAGAAGAAAATGAGAATTATACTACACCAATAAATCAAGCAGTTAACTATATAGAAGAGAACTTCAAAGAAAAAGTAACAATTGATGAATTAGCTAACCATGTTGGATTTTCTAAATTCTACTTTATTAGATTATTCCAAAGTAAAACAAATAAAACACCATACAAGTATCTAATGGATGTTAGATTAGATTATTCTAAGTTTTTACTTAAAATATCAAATCTAAGTATTAAAGAAATCGCAGTAAGTAGTGGTTTTACAAGTGAAATGAATTTTTATCAAAACTTTATCAAAGATGAAGGTATATCTCCAAGTAGATATAGAAAATTATAAAAAATATGAGGTGAATTAAATGGGTAAAGAATTAGTATTTAAGACATTGAAACATGAAGAAACAAGTCGACCTCCATGGGTGCCATTTGCGGGAATACATGCAGGTAAGTTGCTAGGATATAATGCAATCGAATTATTGACAGATGAAGATAAACTAGTTGAATCATTACTAGAAGTTAACAAACTATATAAACCAGACGGACAACCAGTTTTATTTGATTTACAAATTGAAGCTGAAATTCTTGGTTGTGATTTATTTTGGTCTTCTATGACTCCTCCAACAGTAAAAACTCATCCACTTGAAATAGATAAGACGATACCTTCTTTAGATAAAATTCCTACTAAAGAATCAGGGAGATTACCAATGATTCTTTCAGCAATGCGACGAATGAAAAAGGAGGTTGGGGATACAACAGCACTATATGGATTAGTTGTTGGACCATTTACTTTAGCTTCACATTTACGAGGTACTGATATCTTTATGGATATGGTTGATGAACCTGAGTATGTAAAAGAACTACTTGAATACTGTGCATTAGTTACAAAAAAAGTTTCATTGTTATATATTGAAGCTGGAATGGATGTAATCGCAGTAGTGGATCCACTTGTGTCAATGATTTCACCAAGACATTTTAGGAAGTTTATGAGTGAACCTTTTTCAGATATATTTGCATATTTGAGAAAAGAAAATACTTTCTCTTCATTCTTTGTTTGTGGAGATGCAACTAAAAATATTCCTGGAATGTGTTTAACAAATCCTGACTCTATTTCAGTTGATGAAAATATTGATCTAGCAGCTGCAAAACTTGTAACAGATGAACATAATATTACTTTAGGTGGAAATATTCCTCTAACAACAGTAATGTTACATGGTTCACAACAAGATAATATGAAATTTGTTATTGAGATGATTGAATCACTTGATAATCTTAAGAACTTTATAGCTGCACCAGGATGTGATATGCCTTATGATGTACCGATTGAGAATGCAATAGGTGCTGCACAAGCAATACTAGAATTTGAACAAACAAAAGAGTTGATTAAAAATTACGAAGCAACAGATTTCTCTAAATTTGAAGTTGAATTACCAGACTATGAAAACCTAGAAAGACCGTTTGTTGAAACGTTTACTCTTGATTCGGATAGTTGCGCTGCATGTACATATATGTGGGGAGTGTCACAAGACATGAAAGAACATTTTGGTGATAAAATTGATGTTATTGAATATAAATATACTGAACTTAAAAATATTGCAAGGTGTATTAAGATTGGGGTAGCAAATTTACCATCACTTTATATTAATGGTAAATTAAAATATTCATCCTTAATTCCTAGTCCTGAAAAGCTTATTGCTGATATTGAGAAATTATTAGATTAATGAAAAAGATAGACTTATATTTTATAGTTGGATTTCTAGGTAGTGGTAAAACAACTTTCTTAAAACATTTTTTACAAGATTTTCAAGATAAAAAAATTGCAGTTGTGATTAATGATTTTGGTAAAACAGATATTGATGCAAAACTACTTGCAGATAAAATTGAATCATTAAAAGAGATACATGATGGATCAGTATTTTGTTCATGTAAAAGTGATCAGTTTGTACAGGGAGTAACTGAACTTTCAAAAGAAGATGTTGATATTATTATTGTTGAAAGTTCAGGATTTGCTAATCCAAATACTCTGATTAATGTTGTAGATTTGATAAAAAAATTAGCTCATAATCCAATGGAATTTAAAGGTACAATTGGGATTGTAGATGCAAGTAAAGTTGCAAAACTTATTAATGTAGCAGCAATGATTGAACTTCAAATCTATTATAGTGATTTAATATTAATCAATAAAATAGATTTAGTTGATAAATTTAATTTATCTGTTGTTAATGACTTAGTTACTCATATTAATAATGAGGCAGCAATTCACTTAGTAACTAATGCTTATGTAAAACGAGTTGAAATTGAGAGTATGAAGATGTCAATTAAACCTGGGATTGAGAAACAATACGTTAACCCTAGTTCACAAAAATTAATGTTATCTCTCGATGAGATTGACAGCAAAGAAGATTTTGAAATTTTCTTACTAGCAATTGAGAAGGATGTACTAAGAATCAAAGGTTTTATTACTTTTGATAATCAATGTTACTTTGTTGAAGCAATAGATGGTGAGATTAGGTATCAGAAACATCCGAATATTAATCAAGAACCAGTGATTGTGATTTTAGCAATTATGAAAAGATTTTTAGAAAGATATATTATTCAAAAATGGGAAAAGTATATTGATTCACCAATAGACATTCTATAAAAAGAGCAGTTAAGAATTCATTTCTTAACTGCTTTTAATTTTGTCTATATTTTCTTTAATTTATTTAGTTTTTCATCACTTAAGACAATATCAACATTCTTTAAACCTAATATACAAGCCCCAATAGATGGATCAAGAAGACTTTCATGTATTATAAATGTTTTATCGATTTTTAGAACTTTTTCAATAAATTTCTTTTTAAAAATTGTATTTGCATTTCCAAGTGAACCAATAATTGCAAGTTCTTTATTAGATAAGTTTATAGAGTTATTGACAGCCTGAACCATTAGTGCTAAATCATCTGTTGCTTCCTCAACTATTTTTAATGCATGAATATCTCCCATATCAGCATGTAAGGTTACTAGTTTTGATAGAGATGCAGTGAGAGTACGGTCTTCATAAAACTCATCAAACATTTTAACTGCTTCACTAAAAGTATGAACACTTAATTCTTTCTTAACTTCTTCAATAAATAGCGAAGTGGGGTAACGATTATCAAGAACTTTGGCTAGAGTTTTTAGGGTTTTTCTTCCTAAATCATAACTACTACCTGGATCTCCTTCTTTATAAGAATATCCACCAGATCTAAAACTATTTTCTTCTTCATCTATTCCAAAAGCTACACTACCTGTTCCTATAACTATTGCAATGCTTGGTTTACCCATAGTTCCACCAGCAAAGGCGTTATATATATCATTCTCACTATGAATAACTGTTTCTCTTGTACAGTTTTTAATTTTATGAAGGTAAGAATTTACTAATGACTTGTCTTCTTCAGATGAAATACCACCAAGTCCTGCAAACACAGAACTAATACGAATATCTTCTATATCATTTTCTCTTAAAATCTGTTGTAATCCATCTTGAATATTTTTAAGCGAAATTTCTGAACTTACTGTATCAATACTTGAAGGTCCACTTATTGCACTACCAATATAAACTCCTAAATCAGTAATTAAAGAAACTTTTGTTTTAGTGCCACCACCATCAACTCCGAGAATATACATAAAATACCTCCACGATTGCTAATATAATATTAATTATACACTAAAACTGAAAAAAACAAATATTATAAGATGTTATAAGTATATTTTATATTGCTGTTAAAACTTATAACTAGCATGAATTAGATAGTAACAAAAAAATCAATAATTCGCTAATTAATAATATTCTTCTAATGCTAGCGATTTCATAAATTAATAACTAACTTTTCTAAAACTATTAAATCTTGCCTGTAATTGAGTAAATATTGCAATATTTAATAATGTATTATAAAATAAACTTGAATTGAGGTGGTACTATCTTTCAATCAGAAAATGTAGAAATTGTTTTATTTAGCGAATGCTACCCAACAACCTTTGCGAAAAAATCACTATTTTATTACAAAAAATTCTATCAACTAAAATTTAATAATGAGTATTCACTTAACTACACAAATAATGATAGTTATTATTTTTATTATGTTAATAGTGGAAGTATATTTATAACTTTAGATAAAACTATATTTACACTAACTAAAAGTGATTTACTAGTTGTAAAAAAAGGAACAAATGTAACATTATCATCAAGTAATGCAAATATATATGTTGTTGAGTTTGACGGTAAGCTTACACCTGACTATATTAATGAAATCGTTGATACTAATAAGAGTGGAGTATCAATGGCTGATTTTTCAGGAATTGTTATGTTCTTTGTTAAGTTAAAAGAATTAAGTCTTTATGAAGTTATAAACGATGTTTATGTGTCACTTAACTTAGAAGCAATATTAGTTGAAATATATACTAAGAAGTTTTATGGGAATGATGAAGTAAAACCAAGAGAAAATGCTATAATACAGGCCTTATTTTATATTGAACAAAATATAAGTAATAAGATAACTTTAGAAGGTTTATGTAAATTTGTAGGATATAGTGTTTTCCATTTTTCAAGATTATTTAAAAAAGAAGTTGGGATTCCACCATATGAATATATTATTAAGTTTAGACTAGATTTAGCTAAACATTTACTTATAACAACTAACTTAGCAGTTAGAGAGATAGCTAAGCAATGTGGTTATACAAGTGAAGTTAATTTTTATAATGTATTTAAAAAGAATGTGCATGTAACTCCCAAACAATTTAGATTATTGAATATAAACAAAGGAGAATAGATATGAAAGTTTATTTGATGCATCAAACACACACTGATATTGGATACACAGATCGTCAAGAGAAAATTGTAAAGTATCATATTGATTATTTAAAACAAGCTATAAGAATATCTGAGGCAATCAGAAATAACGAACGTCCTGAATGGGAAGGTTTTGTTTGGAATAATGAAACTTTTTGGATTTTAGATACATTCGTAAAACATGTTAGTGAAGAATGGAAACAAAGACTCCAAGAAGCAATTGCTGCAGGTCACATTCAAATCACAGGTAATTATTTGAATGTAACTGATTTAGTTGATAATAATGTCTTAAGAAAATACTTAAGAAACGCAACTAAATTTGGAGAAGAATCAGGTGTTAAAGTAAATAGTGCAATATCAATGGATATAAATGGATGGGGACATGGATATTCTCAAGCTTTCTTTGATGCTGGGATTACAAGATTTTATACATGTATTCATAACCATCATGGTTTTGTTCCTTTTAGAAGAAAACATAATGTATTTTATTGGGAAACACCTAAAAAAGATAAAATCCTTGTTTGGAACGGTGATGTATATAATCAAGGAAATGTATCAAGGTTAGTTCCAAATGTTATTGGTGTATTTGAAGATGGTAAATATTTAACAAAAGGTATAATCGATGATGATCGATTAACTTACGCAAAAGAATGGTTGGATGATTATATCGCGAGTGTTAAAACTCAGGAATATGATTATGATTTTATTCCTTTGTTTGCTAAAGGATTACTTGTAGATAATGCTCCACCAAATCCGCATTTGATGGAAGCAATTACTCGTTTTAATAAACTATTTGGATCTGAAATAGAAATAGAAATGATAGGAATAAATGATTTCTTTGATAAAGTAGAAAAAATGGATTTAGATATTCCTACATATAGTGGAGACTGGACTGATTGGTGGAGTGATGGGTATATGTCAAGTCCTAAAGCAGTACTTCTTTATCGTGAAGCTCAAAGAAATTACCATAAAATATTATCATTAAAAGAAAATGGTTTTAAATTTGATGAGATTAAATTTGATGATTTAGAATATAATTTAATGATGTTTTCAGAACACACTTGGGGATATTTCACAAGTGTATCTGAACCATGGAATAAAATGACTGTTAAACTTGATTCAAGAAATGAATTATTCGCATCTCTTGCTAACAAGTATGCTGATGAGTTAATTGATGATTATACTCAAGCACATGGTGAAATGATGAAAGCGGCAGGTAGACCAATGCGTTATAGAGTTGCGAACCCATATGACGTTGAAAGAACTGAATTAGTAAAAATATATATTAACTGGTGGGAAGGATTTATTATCTCTAAGGGATATGAATTATTCGATGCAGTTACTTTAGAAACAATCGAACATCAAGAGATAAGAGTAGATCAAAAAGCTAGAATAGAAGTAAGAGCGTATGTTGCTCTTGCACCATTTGAATCCAAAGTATTAGAGATTAGAGGAGTAGATAAACCAGTCCGTAAAATGCCTCTTGATCCATTATTCACAAGAGATGAAAGATATGATTTCTTGTCTCCATATCTCGATAATACAGTTAGTGCTACTCAGTTTGGGCTTGAAACACCATACGTTAAGATAACTTGGGAAAAAGATACCGGTATTACTAGTTTTATTGATAAAGAAAGCAAAAAGAATTTACTAAGAGAAGATTCTGAAGTTGCATGTTTCTCTCCAGTATATGAAGTAGCTAAAGTTGAATATAAATATCAATTTGCTCCAGAGGAAATTGCGAGTACTAGAAGAGACTTTGGACGTAATAGAAAACTATTTAGTAGTGAAAGATATATTGGTAGATTAATTAACTCTAGAGTAATGGCTAATGGACCTATGTTTGTAAGAGTAGAATTAAAATATGAACTTGAAGGTACTCTTTATTCAGTTGTAGAAATAACTGCATATAGAGATAAACCTCAAGTAGATGTATCATATATTATTGGAAAAGATACTGTTTGGGAACCTGAGAGTGTTTATCTTTCTTTACCTTTAACTTACGATAAAGATGAAGTTCTATGGATTGAAAAAACAGGTGTTAGTTTAAGACCAAGAGTTGATCAATTACCGGATACTTTAACTAAGTTTTATACATTACAAAGTGGATATGCTTTAGTAAGTAATAAAGGATCTATGGTAGTTGCTACTCCTGATGCACCTTTACTATATTTAGGAACATTAAAACCTGGTGAAATTAAACTTCATGGTGATGAAGGATTAACAAATACAGAAATTCAATATTCATGGATAATGAATAATTACTGGGAAACTAACTTTGCTACATCACTTGGTGGATTCTATCGTTTTGATTATAGTTTTTATTTCTCAGACAAAATAAAAGATCACAAAGCTGCTATTAACAAATCACGTGATTTAGGATCATCATTTATTATTTCACAAGTAGGCTATGATGAAGAATAAACTATTATTAGTAATACTTACATTACTATTTACAATGAGTTTAGCAGCTTGTAAAGAAGATGAAATACCTGTAATAGTAGATAACTTTAATTATGATTTATTTACACCTACAGATATTTTAGATTGTGGTTATGAAATGGAAAACTACTATGGTGATGAAATAGAAATGACTAATTTTGTTGTTGAAAATGCAATTGTTTTTGGAGATTCAGATAATTTCATTAACATTTGTAAAGATCCAACAAATAATCCAATTGTATTAAAAGACAATCTAATAAGATCATTTAAGATTGAAGTCGGATTTGATAATATTTATCCAATCAAAGAGATGATTTTAACTAATTTCTTAATAGATCCAGACATGGCTTTAAAAGAAATAGATATTGAAATCTCACTGGATGGATATGCTTATACCAAATTGTTTGATGACTATAGTTTAATTAATACAGGTGATTCAGTAAATGTAATAGATTTTGAAGATACACCTGCAAAATCTATAAAGATTTCATTTTCTGCAACTCCTGGAACTGGTAACTATGGAAGTGAGTTTTTCGGACTAAATGATTTAAGTTTCTTCTTGGGCGATGGATTAATCGTCATAGAAGATGAAGAATGGACTAATACTTTTGAAAGATATTCAGGATGGACTGGAGCTGACGGTGTATTTTCATTTAACTTAACTAATGGTAATGATTATATTGGAGCTGATTACGATACAACTGGATTTATCTTTAGTGATACATTTATAGGTGAAATAAATACTGATACAATTAGAAGAATTAATCCAGTTATGGTAAATAATACTCTTGGATACTATGATGGAAGTACTAATATATTTGATGGTACATCGTTCGACTATAAAATAGGGCTTAGTGATGTTCCTGTAAGTGTCTTTGCACCTGATGAATATATTGGATATCATGAAAGCAACCTAATAAACATGGTTGGATTAGACAATTACAGTGGACCTTTAGCTTTGTTTACCAATCAAGGTGAAGGTAACATGTGGCTTAGTGAAGATTATGATAATCAAGAAATTGTAATTGATTTGCTTGATTCTTATGATTTAGGAGATATTTATTTTTGGAATTATAATGATAATACAAGTTTAGGTATTAAAGATTTTGGTCTATATACTTCAACTGATAATGTTATTTGGGAAAAAGTTGACGACTTCCAGCTTGATGAAGCCTCAGGTGAGGACTTGGTTGAATTTACAAATACATTAGATTTAACTGGTAATACAGCTAGATATATTAAAATAATTATTCACACTAATTATCAACTTATACCTACTCAAGTAGGACTTGGGAAAATAATGATTTTTAATAGTGATGATGAATATCTCTTTGGAAAAGTTAGTACAACTTCAACAGATGATGAATTAGTTGGATTAGAAAACACATCTAGACTGTGGCTTCAAGATGGAGTAGTACTTGGGGATTTCCTTTATGTATATCCAATCTTAGTTAAAGATTTTGAAGGATTTTTCAAAGTATTTAAAGTTGATATGTTAAAAATACCAATAGTTGATGAAACTCTTGACTATGAAAATGTTGTTTATTTTGATACACCTTTACAACATACAACTAGTGATGGTGGAACTATTTACTATGGTGCAGGATTATTAAACTTATCTGCTTCAAGTGGATATGATAATCCAGATGGATATGTCTATCTTTATGGTTATAAGGATTTAAACGGAAGAAAATTAACAGTTGCTAGATTCCTTCCTGAAAATATTGAAGATTTTAATAAGTATGAATTTTACGATGGAACAACTTGGTCTAATGACATAAATGATTCATTTGGAATGATAGACAAAGTATCACCAGAGTTAAGTGTATCTTATATCCAAGAAGGAATGTTTGCAGGTAAATATATGTTAGTTGTAATGGAAAATACAACAAGTGGTAATGTAACATATGCGCTCAGTGATAATCCTTATGGACCTTTTAGTGACTATACATTGCTATACCAAACTTATGAAAATGAGTATTTAGATTGCTTTACATATAATGCAAAAATGCATCCTCATCTAACTGAACCTGGTGAATTTTTAATTTCTTACAATGTTAATACATATAACTGGACCCAGCTTTCAGATGCAAGAATATACCGTCCAAGATTCTTAAGGTTAATTGAAGTAAAACATTGATAATAAAAAAAGTTTGGATAGGTTTTCTATCTAAACTTTTTAATACTAATATTTAAGTTAAACTCCTTCTTTTCAAATGGTTCTATATATTTTAGTAAATTATCTTTTTTAGCTTGCATTCTACCTAGAGGATAATTAGTTGAAGGCTCGATACCTAAAACGTAATCTCCTTCACCCATCATTTTCCATTCGAGTAAAATTGGTAATTCTGATTTATTGAATGTAATTCTAGTTCCGAATCCTAACTCTTTATTAACTATTTCACCATATACTTTTTCTTCTTCAAAGAATTCATGGTAAAAAACTTGTTCATTATAGCTATGAATTGGGTCTTCAAAGGAATTATATGTTTTTATTCTTTTTAAAGCCTCTTCATCTCTAGCTGTAATAGTAGAAGTAGACTTTTTAAAAATAGAATTCTTACTAAGTAGTGGATATCCGAAATTGAAATGATAAAGCAACATTAATGGAACTTTCTGAAAACCAAGATTTTCTACTTCATCATGGATATCTATATCGAGTGAATTAAGTTTTGTAGTTATTGTTCTTTTTAAGATGATATTTTCACCAAATAGTTTAGTTTCACTAATTTTACCAGTGATTTTTATAACAAATTCATCATTAATCCATTCCTTTGTAATGTTGACATCACTTGCTGGAGTATTAGAATATCTTCCATGCATTCCTAAATAGTTTCCTTTTTCAGTACTATCTGCACCCATATACGTTAATCCGCAAGTAGTTAACAATCCTCCAGTGAAGTTTCTTAAGAACCCTTTATTTGCTTCTTCATATAAATGAGGAGATACAATTCCGTTATTTGAGATATAAGAAATAGCATTTCCATTATAACTTGCTTGAGCTATATCTAGACCTCTACTTGGAACAACAGTAAAGGTTAAACCTGAACCTGTATAAACATTGATGATAATAACACCATCATCTTTTCCACCAATTATCCTCGACATCAATGCATCACAAATTTGGCTAATATTTCCGGTATGTTTAAGTGTATCTAACTTATTCATGAGTAACGCCAACATCATTTTTAACGCAAAATTCATAATATTCTTTAGATAGTTGTTGATCGGTAATTATCATGTCTACTTGGCTTATTTTACCGTATTTAACAAGTGATGATTGACCGAATTTTGAATTATCTACAAGTAAGAACGTTTTATTACTTGTTTCAAGACAGTGTCTCTTAATTTCAGCTTCAATAACCGTATAGTTAGTTAGTCCACTATCTAGAGAAATCCCAGAACTTGCGATAAATGACTTAGTAATATTTAAGTTTTGTAAGAAGTTTATAGCGTGGTATCCAGTAATAGAATTTGTTCGTTTATCTACTTCTCCACCTAATACAATTAAATTAATATTTTCAACATTAAATAATTTAAATATTACATAAATGTTATTTGTAACAACTGTGATATTTTTATCCTTAATATATTCAGGCATATACATTGTTGTAGTACCTGCATCTATAAAGATAATATCGTTATCCTCAACAAAAGAAGCAGCTAAACGAGAAATTTTTTGTTTTTCAGCTTTTCTAATAGTATTTCTATCTTCGAATCCAATTAGTGTGTTAGATGATTTATTATTGATTGAAACACCACCATAGTGTTTAACAATAATTCCTCTAGCAACTAATTCGTCAATATCTCTTCTTATTGTGAAAATTGAAACATTAAATTTACTAGCTAAATCCTTTATAGACACGTTATTATGCTTCCCGACATAGTCAGCAACTTCATTTACTCTGTTTTCCTTCATATGATCACCTCTTCAATGTTATCATAATAACATACTTTTGCAATAGTTTCAATCAATATCTGGTTATTTTATTATTAAATTATGCTTATTTTGATAATATCATTGCAAGAATTTTGCTTATATTGTATAATTTAACCATAGAAGTGAGGTATATATATGACACTAGTAAGTTTAAAAGAAATACTTAAAAATGCCCAAGATGGTAAGTACGCAGTTATCGCAGGAAATTTAATTAATCTAGAAATGATCAAAGCTGGAATAAATACAGCTGAAAGATTAAAATCACCTTTGATCCTGCAAATTGCACCTGTGCAATTTGAAGCTGCTCCTTTAAAGTTTATTGGACCTATGATGGTTTCAATTGCTAAAAGAGCAAGTGTACCTGTGTGTGTTCATTTAGATCATGGATTTAAATTATCAGAGATTCAAGAAGCAATTGAACTCGGATTTTCATCTGTCATGATTGACGCATCAGCTTATGATTTTGAAGAAAATATAAGATTAACAAAAGAAGTTGTAGATTGTGCTAAAAAGCATGGTGTTTCTGTTGAAGCAGAACTTGGATGTGTTGGAGACGAGGGGGTAGCTGTTGATATGGAGAAAATTAAAGATAAATTGACAGTACCCTCTCTTGCAAAAGAGTTTGTTGAAAGAACTGGGTGTGATGCTTTAGCTGTTGCTATCGGTAATGCACATGGTCCATATATAAAAACTCCTAACCTTGACTTCCAGCGTTTAGAAGATATAAATAGTGCAGTAGATGTTCCTTTAGTACTTCATGGAGGTTCTGGAATAAGCAAAGAAGATTTCAGAAAATCAATTAGTTTAGGAATTACGAAAGTCAATGTTGCAACTGCGATTCACCAAGCAGTTGGTAATGGAATAGCTTCTATTAATTATAAAGATTTCTTTAAGGCTAGTAAAGTAATTGAGAAAGAGGTAAGTGAAGTTATTGAAGCACACATGGATAACTTCATGAGCATTGGTAAAGCAAAATGAAAAAAATATTTTATGATGTAGAAAGTGATTTAAATTTAGCTATGAATTATCGTTGGGTTCAACCACCACAAATTGCGTACTTTGTTACAACTATGGATGAATTTGGAAATCTAAATTCAACACCAGTAACACTAGGTACTATGAATGCTGCAAGTTATTCAGAAAACTCACAACCTGCTGAATTCTATTACACATTTGCATTAAATAAAAAGGCTGTATTAACTGAAGGAAATAAAAATCATGTTCGTGATGGATTTGTTAATTTATTATCTTCAAATGAATGTGTGATTAGTTATATTGGCGTAGACAATATGCGTGAAAGTATTATTGCAAATATGCCTATTCCTAGAGGAATTAGTGAAATAGATGTTGCTGGACTTCATACGGTTCCAAGTAAAAATATAAGTGTTCCAAGCATATTAGAATGTCCTGTGAATATCGAATGCAAAATCGTAAATAAAGTAGATATTGGAAGTCAATATCAGTTATATGTGGCCAAAGTAGTTGGAGTAAGTGTTGATGAAGAATATGTAAAAAAGGATACAAATTGGTTAGGAGTAGCACTTATTGATCCGTTATTTGAGATTAATATTACCGAAACAAAAGATGGGAATAAAAGATTAAATTATGGGCAATTAGATTTCAATAAAATCAGTATTCCCGGTAATGATTTTGGTTCACATGTTGACTGGGTTGGTACCTTTGATCATTGGATTGAATCAGAAATGGAAAGAGGGAAAATTACCCAAGAAGAAGTAAATGAAATATTAGAATTAAGAAACAACTGGAAGAAATCTAGAAATCCAGTTAAGAATAAAGAAGTTAAAGATTTGTTAACTACCAAATTGAAAAAACTTGTTAGGAGGATATAATGGTTTATCCGTTAAAGAATCCAAAGCCAGATATTAATTACTTTTTGGATGTAGTACATGGTAAAATAGAACCAGATAGAGTATTGCTTGGAGAACTTAAAGTAGATGACGAATTACTTGAAGTTATCTGTAAGGAAGTATTACATCGAGAATGGTTCCCAAGACAAAAAAAGGATTTAATTAAAAGAGCACAATATTGGGATAATGTAATTGAAGTGTATTATCGCTTAGGTTATGATTTTGTAAGAGTAGGAAGAGCTATCACTTTTCCAACCAAAGAATTTATCACACAAGAACTTGCAGTCGCAGGGATGACACAAAGAAAATGGGTTACTGAGGGTGATGGTGTAGTAACTGACAAAGAAAGCTTTGAGAGTTATGCCTGGCCTAAAGTAGAAGAAATTGATACTTGGGATTTCAGATATGTAGATGAACATTTACCTGAGGGTATGGGACTTGTTATTGGACCTGCTAAAGGGATACTTGAAGTAGTAACTGAAATCATATTAGGGTTTACTGGAATGAGTTATATGTTATATGACGATCCTGATCTTGTTGAAGAAGTTTTTATTAAAACTGGAGATTTACTTTACGCAGTATATGAAAAAGCTGTGAAAGAAACCAACTGTGTTGGATTCTTTCAGGGGGATGATATGGGTTATAAAACAGGATTAATGTTTTCTAAAAAATTCTTGAAAAAATATGTTTTATCATGGCATAAGAGATTAGCGGATTTAGCTCATGAAAATGGACTTATCTATATTATGCATTCTTGTGGTAACTTAAGAAAAATTGGAGACGAGATACTTGAACTAGGCGCAGATGTTAAACATTCATTTGAAGATAGCGCTTGGAGTGTATTTGATTATAAATTGGAATATGGAGAAAAAATTACCTTAATGGGTGGAGTTGATGTTGATAAACTAGCACGTTATGAGGAAAAAGCGCTAAAGGAATATTGTAATAAAGTATTAGACGCATGTATGCCTGGAGGAAGATATATTTATGGTTCAGGAAACAGTGTTACTAATTATGTACCATTAAAAAATTATTTAACGATGTTAGAAGTTGGACTAAATTGGAAAAGAAAATAGGAGGAAATTATTATGACTTTATTAGAGCAAATCTCAGAAGCATTAGTTGATGGGAATATGAAAAAAGTGATTTTATTAGTTGAACAAGGATTAGAAGAAGGTGTTAGTGCACTTGATTTATTGAATAATGGATTAATTTTAGGAATGGATGAAATCGGAAAATTATGGAACGAAGGAGAAATCTTTATTCCTGAAGTATTAGTTTCAGCAAGAGCAATGAACGCTGGGTCTAAAATACTTGAAAAAGTATTAGTATCTGATGGGTTTGAACCTATTAGTAAAGTAGCCATTGGAACAGTAAAAGGAGATTTGCATGACATTGGTAAAAATCTAGTTGGAATGATGTTGAAAGGTAAAGGATTTGACGTTATTGACTTAGGAGTAGACGTTAAGGCTGACCAATATATTGATGCAGTTAAAAATCAAGGAGCTGAATATATTGTTTGTTCATCATTGTTAACAACTACAATGATGTACATGAAAGATATCGTTAAAGAATTTGAAAGCCAAGGACTAAGAAACGACGTTGTTATAGCATGTGGTGGAGCACCAGTTACTCAAGAATTTGCAACAGAAGTTGGCGCAGATGTTTATACAGATGACGCTGTTACTTTAGCACAAACATTTTTACAAATGTCACAATAGGAGGTAACAAATATGGGATTAACTTCAAGAGAAAGAGTAAGATTAGCTCTCGAACATAAAGAAGCAGATAGAGTACCTATTGATTTTGGAGGAATGAGATCTACAGGTATTATGGCAATGGGATACAACAAACTTAAAGAATATTTAGGTATGAAAGATGGAGTTACTAAACTATATGATATTTACCAACAACTTGCTGAACCTGAAATGCAAATGGTTGATAGATTTCATGGTGATGTAGTTCAACTTCATCGTCTTGAACCTGCTTTTGGTGTAAACATAAAAGAATGGAAAGACGGATTATTACCTGATGGGTCTAAATGTTTAGTACCTAAAGATTTTACAACTGTAATCAATGAATTTGGTGATCATGAATTCTATATCGGAGACATTTTATTTGCTAAAATGCCTGAAGGTGGATTCTATTTTGATGTTGTCCATTTTCCTTATGCAGAGTGTAAAACAAAAGAGGATATAGATAAAATACCTTTACCATATATCACTGATGAAGAACTAGTCTTCTTAACTAAAGAAGCTAAAAGATTATATTATGAAACAGATAAAGCAATACTCGCTTCATTTGGGGGAAATATAATTGAAGCAGGAGAAGCTGATTGGGGATTTGAAAATTTCTTAATTAACGCAGTTGCTGAACCTGAGTTAATTCATCACTATCTTCAAAGGTTAACTGATTGTTATATGAGTAATCTGGAAAAATATATGAAAGCAGTAGGACAATATATTGATACAGTACAATTTGGTGATGATTTAGGAATGCAAGATTCAACACTCATCTCAAAAAGAATGTATCGTAAAATGATAAAACCTTATCATTCTGTACAGTTTCAATATGTTAAGAAAAACTATCCTAAAGTAAAAGTATTCTTCCATTCATGTGGAGCAGTATATGATCTAATTCCTGACTTAATCGAAGCAGGAGTTGAAGTATTAAATCCAATTCAACTCTCAGCAAAAGGAATGGACCCTGTTTTACTTAAAGAGAATTTTGGAGACGACCTTGTTTTTTGGGGTGGAGGAATCGATACACAACAAACATTAACTCATTGTAAAGTTGAAGAAATAGAAGATGAAGTAAAAAGATTGATTGATATTTTTGGAAAAGGTGGAGGTTTTGTTTTCACTCAAGTTCATAACATTCAATCGAATATATCACCACAAAAAGTTGTTGCTGTATATGATTCGGCATACAAACATGGTTGGTACAAGTGATAATGAAAAAGATTACTATCCTTGGTATGTCGTGTGCAGACATGATTGTATCGAGTGTTGATAAATTCCCGAAAACTGGAAGTCTAGATTTAGTTGATTCAATTGAGATGCATCCAGGGGGATGCGCAACAAACACAGCAATTGATCTATCTAAAATTGGAATACCTTGTCAGATAATCACCTCTTTAGGAAGTGATTCTTTTGGTATTTTCCTAGAGACACAGTTAAATAAATATAATGTTAATACGAAATATATTATTAAATCAGAAGATTATGAAACTAGCTCATCAATCGTTTTATTGAATAAAAATAGTGAAAGAAGTTTTCTACATAATCCAGGAATTAACAATTATTTCTCAAAGGATGATATTAATTTTGAAGGAATAAATAATGCTGATATCTTATTTATTGCTGGATCATTAATTATGAAGAAATTTGATGGTAAAGAGACAATGGAAACATTAAGAATTGCTAAAGAAAATAATGTTTATACAGTTTTGGATACAGCTTGGGATCCGACAAATCAATGGTCAAAATTGATTTATCCAGTTCTTCCATATTTGGATCTATTTGTTCCTAGTTTTGAGGAAGCATCAATGATTTCAGGAACTACTAGCGAATCTGAAATGGCTAAGATATTCAAGTCTCAAGGTGCTAAAGATATTATTATTAAAATGGGACATAATGGTGCATTTGCTAATATTAATAACGAAGAATTTTATGTTAAACCATATTTAATAGATAACCCAAAAGATACAACTGGAGCTGGAGATTCATTTATGGCTGGTATCCTTACAGGGTTATATCACACATGGGATATGAAAAAAACAATTAAATTTGCAAACGCTGTTGGAGCATTTTGTGTTCAAAGTGTTGGTGCATCAAGTGGGATAAAACCAATGAGTAAAATTTTAGAGTTTATGGAAAAGAGGGATTCTAAATGAAAAGAGCAGAGTTGAAAAAATGGCAAGATATTGTAACAACTTACTTTGAAAAAGCTAAAGTAGTTATCACTGAAAATGAGAGGCACAATATAGAAATAGCTGATTTAGGACTAAACGAGTTTGAAACAACAGGTTTAGGTATTTTAACATATGTAAATACAAAAAGAGTATGTGCAAAAGAGTTAGTTTTACTTCCTATGCAAACATGCCCTGAACATTTACATCCTGATGTAGATGGATCACCTGGAAAAGAAGAAACTTTTAGATGTCGTTACGGAACTGTTTATTTATATGTTCCAGGAACTCCTACAAAGAATATCAAAGGAATAATTCCAGAAGGTGGAAAATATACAGTCTTTAATGAAATAGTATTAAACCCAGGAGAACAATATACACTAACTCCTAATACACTACACTGGTTCCAAGCAGGTAGTGAAGGTGCAGTGATTTCTGAATTTTCAACAAGATCAAGAGACGAATCTGATTTTTTTACTGATAAAAGAATTAATCGCATGCCAGAAATAGAGGACTAAGCAAGTGATTTATACATGCACATTGAATCCTTCAATCGATTACTATATTAATTTACCTGAATTAAATAAGGGTCAAATTAATCGTGGTAATACGATTAATTATTTCCCTGGAGGAAAAGGAATTAATGTTTCAGTAGTATTAAATGAATTAAATGTTGAAAGTACAATATTGAGCTTGGTTGGAGGAGAATTTGGCAATTTATTAACTAAGAAACTTAACCAACTAGGGATTAATAAAGACTTAATTACAATTCAAGGTGAAACAAGACAAAATATTAAAATAAGAGGAATTGATGAAACAGATATTAATACATCTGGACCAACAATTACATTAGATGAATTTTCAATTTTATTAAACAAAATTCAAGAATTAGATAATGACTATTTAGTAGTTGCTGGTAAATCAATATTAGTTGAAGGAACTAATTCATATGACGAAATTGGGAAGGTTATAGACAATACAAACATCAAATTAGTTGTAGATGCATATGGAGAAGACTTAAAAACTTTGATCAAATATAAACCATTCTTAATTAAACCAAACTTAGAAGAATTAGAAGAACTACTTAACCAAAAAATTACTTCAAATGCATCAGCAGTATCACTTTCTAAGGAATTGATTGATAAATATAACATTGAATACGTATTATTGTCACTTGGAGAAGAAGGAGCAATAATCACATCAAAAACTGATAGTTTTTATGTCCAAGCACCTTCTAAAAAAGTAGTCAATACTGTTGGGTCAGGAGATTCACTATTAGCTGGATTTATAGCTGAATATACTATTTCAAAAGATATTCAAAAGTCATTAAAACTAGCTGTTGCTGCAGGAAGTGCTACTACATTTTCCAAAGGACTAGCAACTTTCGAAGAAATAATAAAAATACATGGAGAGTTGGAATAAATAATGGATTTTACTAAACTTAATCACGATGTTGTATTTAAAAGAACAAACGGGAAAATAATATGGCAGCCTAGAATAATTTCTTGGTATTATGATAGAAAGCATGCCGGATCTAACCGTTTACCAGAGAAATACAAAGATATGAGTTTAAAAGAAATATATATTGATTTAGGTTGTTCAAATCGTGTATATGACTATAATGCATGTTTTACAAAAATAGAAGATAAAAGAGTTAAAAGAACAAGAATCCAACATGAGAAACATCTTTATGAAGAAATTTGTGAAACTCCTGTTGGAACAATTAATCAAATTGTTCAAACTAACTCTTCTAACTATGGTACTTATCCACAAAAATGGTGGTTAGAAACTGCTGAGGATGTGGAAGTTATGATTTGGCTAGAGGAACACTCTCATATCGAATTTTCACAAGAAAAATTTGATGAAGTTGAAGCTATATGGGGCGACTTAGGTGCTCCACAAATATTTTTTGATTATGTGAGTATCCAAAAGCTATATATTCAATTAATGGGAGTAACCAATACAATATATGCGTTAAGTGATTTCCCTGAAGTAATTGAAAAATATTTTGATGTACTTCATCGTAAACAAATGGAAAGCATTCCAGTATATGCTGCTTCACCTGTCTTAATAATTAATTATGGAGACAATGTTCATAACGGAACTCTTTCACCTAGGTTATTCAAAAAATACGTTATGAAATGTTACCAAGAAAGAAGCGATGAATTTCATAAATATGGACGTTTTGTAAATGCTCATTGGGATGGAGATACAAAATATATCTTAAAATATGCCCAAGAAACAAGAATGGATGGAATTGAAGCTATCACTCCTAAACCTCAAGGTGATGTTACTCTTGAAGAAATGAAAGAAGGACTTGGAGATATGATATTAATGGATGGTATTCCAGCAGTATTATTTGATAAAACATTCCCAGTAGAACAGTTAATAGAAACAACTCATAGAGTAATTGAACTATTTGCTCCAAATTTAGTGCTGGGAATTAGTGATGAGATGTCGAGTACAGGTGACATCGAAAGAGTTAGAATAGTAGGAAAAATCGTTGACGAATATAACAAACAATTTGATTAAAGAGGTGTAGATATGACTTATTTCGCGAAAATTATTAAATTAGATAAGTTTGAATATACAAACTGGGCTTTTCAAGCATGGAGTTCAACTAAAGAACAATCAAAAGGAAATTACTGGGTTCACCGAATTGTTTCTGAATTATCTTTTTTGAAGGAAGTATCAAAATTCAATCAAGGTAAGTATGATGATTTAATTGAAGAAACTTCTAAAAAGCTTCACGTTCAATATATTGAAAATGGGGCAATATCAAAACAAGATTGTTTAAATGCTGAAGAGAGTTTATTAGTTGCAAAAGAAGATATTTCAAAATATGAAATATCGTTTGCTTCGCATGCTCATATTGATATTAATTGGCTTTGGGGGTTTCACGAAACTGTTCAAATAACAATTGATACTTTTAGAACAATGCTTGATATTATGAAAGAAAACGAGAACTTCATATACAGCCAATCTCAAGGTGTTCTTTATAAGATTATCGAAGATTACCATCCAGCAATGCTTGAAGAAATAAAGGCCAGAGTTGCTGAAAAGAGATGGGAAATTACTGCTTCAACTTGGGTTGAAGGAGATAAAAATCTGGCTAATGGAGAAAGCCAAGCCAGACAAATCTTATATACAAAGAATTACTTAAATGAGATTTTTAATGTCTTACCTGAAGACTTGATTATCGATTTTGAACCTGATACTTTTGGTCATGTAGAATCAATTCCTGAAATACTTGATGATGGACTTGTTAAGTTTTATTACCATGTTCGTGGTAACAACGTCACTACAGCTTATCGATGGATTTCTCCATCTAATAAAGAAGTTATTGTTTATCGTGATCCTAAAGTTTATACAATGGCAATTAATGGACATATCGCAAAAAACGTTGTTGAGTTTGCAGACAAGAATAGATTGTTTAATATACTCGCAGTATATGGTGTTAGTAACCACGGTGGTGGACCAACAAGAAAAGATATTGAAATGATAGAAGACATGAAACATTGGCCTATTTATCCTAAAGTTAAGTTCTCAAGCTACCGTGAATACTATGAATATCTAGAAGAAAATAAAGATGTTTTATCTGTTGAAAAAAGAGAATTAAACGCAGTGTTCAACGGATGTTATACATCTCAATCAAGAATCAAACTAGCTAATAGATTTGGAGAAAATGTGTTATATGATGCTGAAACAGCTAATGTTATAGCAACTATCAATAATGGGTTCCCGTATTCTTCAAAAAAATATAAAGATGCATGGTTAAATATTTTAACTAATCAATTCCATGATATCTTACCAGGTTCTGGAATAACTTATACGAGAGAGTATGCTTTAGGAAAATTCCAAGAATCAATGGCTTTGGCTCTAACTAATAAGAAACTAAGTCTAGAGAATTTATCAAAAGATATTGACACTTCAATGTATCAAAATGATTTAGAAGATTATTATGATACGTCTTATGGTGCTGGTGTTGGATTTAACTCTGAAACTTTTAAAGTATCGAAAGTTAGCCGTGGAAGAGGAACTACTAGAGTTTACCATGTTTGGAATACTCTACCTTATGAAAGAACTGAACAGATTCAAATCTATTTATGGAATTATGAAGATGAAATTTCGAAAATTAAAATAGTAAATTCAAATAACGAACCACTTAAATTTCAAAAAACAGTAAACCCTAAAATAGTAATTGGAGGGTTTGATGGAGTTTACGAAACAGATATTTATTGGGGACACTGGTATAAAACATTCACAGTTGAAGTTAATGTACCTGCTTTTGGGTATGAAACAATTGTCTTAATGCAAGATGATGAACTTGAGAATAGTTTTCCTAACTATTTAGTTATTGAAGATGATATACCAAGAGTCCATCCTGAGAAGTTATACATTTTAGAAAATGATTTAGTGAAAGTAACTTTTGATCCTATAACATTAAGAGTTTCATCATATTACGACAAAGAGTTAAAACAAGAATTGACTAAATTAAATGGAGCAGGATTCAATTATATTCTTGAAGACGGAACAATGGGAATGGATTCATGGGTTGTAGGAAGAACAATTTCTTCAAAGGAAATTGTTAGTTCAGATGCAACTTTGTATCAAGGAATCGTAAATGATATATTAACTTACGAAGCTAAAGTAGCTGAATCAAACTTCAGTGTACTTATTACTCTACCAAAGAATTCTAAACTACTTAATTACGTTGTAAATGTAGCTTGGAATGAAATAGGGGAATATCATAAAACTATTAAAACACTGAACTATAACTTCCCACTTAAAAAAGAAATCAAGGAATATAAATATGACATAGCATTTGGAGTTACTTCAAGAGTTCCTTCAAATATTGATGTATCAGGAAATAGTTTTGCTAGTGCAATGTTTGAAGAAGGAGCATTTATTATTACAACAGATTCTAAATATGGTTTTTACGGACAAACTGATTCTATTGGAGTATCTTTAATTAGAAGTTCGACAGATCCAGACAGATATCCAGAAGTTGGAAATCATCACTTTAAATTCCAAGTAGGAGTTGTAAATGATAAAGCAAACAACTCTTTAATTAAAACTTCTAAATTATTAAATCATCCACTAGATGTAATAATGGGTGAAGTTCATAAAGGAAATGAGCCATTGCGTAATTCATTTATTAGTGTAGATAAACAAAACGTTATAGTATCATCTTTTAAACTTAGTGAAGATAAAACAAATGATTTAATCGTTCGTTTCTATGAATCAGATGGAGTAGATACTGAGTTTGTTGTTGATATTAATAAAGAAATAAAGAAAGCAAATTATTCTAATCTATTAGAACAGTCTCTAGCAGAAATAGATGTAAGAAACAACATACTAAAAGCTAAAGTAAAAGGTAATAGTATGTGTAGTATTCGTCTAGAGGTGTAGTAATGGATAGTTTATTTGAATTAAACACAAAATATGGAATTGTAAGAGGAATATATTCAAAGCCTAGTTTAGATAAATTCCCCGTAGTACTTGTTTTACATGGATTTTCTGGAGAAAGCATTGGACCAAAATATTTACTAAGAACATTTCAAAAAAAAGTAGTAGAAAACAATATTGGTGTATTGCGCTTTGATTATAATGGCTGTGGAAATAGTGATGGAGAATTTATAAATAACACTGTTACAAATTCAATAGAACAAGGACAAGAAGTTCTTGAATTCTTAAAACTTCAACCTGAAGTTTCTAAGATTTATGCTGTTGGATTTAGTATGGGAGGATTAGTTGCATCTGAATTAGCAAAGAAGAATCCTGATACCATTGAAAAACTATTATTATGGTCTCCTGCAGGTAATTTAGGTGACTTATTACAACTGTTTTACGACTCATTAAAAGATGAAGGAAAAGATTATCGTGATTTTGGAGCTCTAGACTTATCATTAACTACTGTGAATGACGCATTAAGTTATGATGCATTTAGTGGACTTGATGCTTATAAGAAAGAAGTATGCATAGTACATGGTTCCTTAGATTCTGCAGTTCCTATTGAAGTAGGTAGAAAATATTATGATGCATTTACTTGTAAGAAATCTTTTATAGAAGTTACAGGTAGTGAACATACATATGAACAAAACGACTGGAGAGAACTTCTTTATACCTCATCAATAAACTTTTTAGTGGAGTGATTAAATTGGAAAAAACTTTTAAGATTTTTGTTATTCATCATTCTCATACTGATATCGGATATACCGATATGCAGTCAGTAATACAAGATAATCATTTTGATTACATTAGACAAGCTATTAACATTATTGAAGAAGATAATTCATTTCTTTGGACACTTGAAAACTTTTGGCAAGTCGAAAACTTCAGTAATAGTGCTAGTGAAACTGAATATGTGAAATTCATTAAATATATAAAAACAGGTAATATTATTATCACTGCTAATTATTTAAATATGACTGATCTAATTGATTATGAGATTTACAACAAAAAGATAAAAGAGTTTTCTGATTTTGCAAACTTAATAAAAGTGACATCACAAAGTGCTTTAACATGTGATGTTAATGGCTACAAAAAAGACTATATGAGAGCGTTATTAAATAACGGAATAAATAATCTAATGACAAGCGTACATCCACATCATGGAGTTGCGCCTACATTTAAAGTAAATAATCCTTACTATATTGAAGTTGATTCAAAACGACTATTAGTTTGGAATAACCAGCATTACCTCTATGGAAACGATTTAGGAATTGTTCCAAAGACATTATTTTCTTACACTATAAAAGATGAATTTAATGAACCACTTGGAACATATAATAATGATGAAGAATTAAGAATATCTACAACTAGAATTAAAAGATTTATCAAATCTTTAAGAGAAGACGAAACATATAAGTACGACTTTGTACCTATTCTTGTGTCTGGTCAAAGAATTGATAATGCTGCGCCTAATAAGGATATAATTTCTAGAATAAAGGATTTGAATCTTCAATTAGAAGATGATTCTATTCAACTTGAATTTGCATCTTTGGATGATATTTTCCAGAAAATAAAATTAGACAAAACTATTCCAGTTTATAAAGGTGAATTTCCAGACTTTTGGGTTGATGGAATTATATCTACACCTAAAGTAACTAAACTATTCTTACAAGTTCAAAGAGATTACATTGATTTTATTAAATTTAGTAATACTGATAAATATCATGTTGAATTATCAAAAATAGAACAATTATTATTACTTTATGGTGAACATACTTGGGGTCATTCAGATTCAGTAAAGAATCCATATAATGATTTTGTTTACAATATCCAAGTAATTAAGGAAAACTATGTATATCAAGCATATAAATTACTTACTGAAATAACAGAAGACTACAAACATTGTTATCTTGGAGCTAGTTATAACAATGCAAATCGAGTATTAGATTATCAATTAATTAATAATAATGATTACGATATAGAAGATATTTATTCTTTAAAAATGGATCACTTTGAAAGAACACAATTTAGTCAAGGAATTAAAGTGATTGATACTTTAGGTAAAAATATAGAATTAGATATAGATTTTACAAAAGATGTGAAGAGAGTCGATATTTACACGAATATACCAGCAAATACATCTATAGAACTTAAAATAGTTTCAGGAAAAATAGAGGAACTTAAAAAAGATACTCTAAATAAGGGAGTATTTGAAAACAACTGGATTAAAATTGATTTAAATGAGATGTCAATGTATCACAAAGAGACAAAAACATATTTAACTACAGGAGAACATTTCGGGATTACTCATCAGATAAGTGATGTTGTAGGAAAACCGGTATTAAAAAGAGGATTTCTAGGGTTAAATAAGATGTTTGAAGATACATTAAATAACTACGGTATAATTATTGGTGTATCAAAAAAGATGGAAAGTGATATCTCAAGTGAAATAGAAGTTACATATGATATGGATACATTAGAAGAATTAATTGTTACTTACAAAGTGTTTAAGAACATTGAAAGAATTGATATAGATGTTCAGTTCTTGAAAAAAGCAACATTCAATATTGAAAACATCTTCTTCGAATTATCTTTTGTTAATCAAGAAATTAAACTTCTAAATAAATTTGAAGAAGTAGTACCTTGGGTAGATCAAATAGAGGGTTCATTAATCGATTATTATTATATTGATCAAGGTGTTAAATTTGAAAGTATCGATTTAAATATTTTTGTAATAACAAAAGATAATCCGATTGTGTATATGAGAGAGTTAAAGCATCATGAAAACTCTGTAAAAATAGGTAATCTTGATTTAGAAAAACGTCATGTAAGTTCATGGATAATGAATAACATTTGGGAAACAAATTTTAACTTAGATTTAGGTGGTTTCTATAATTTCGGGTATTCAATTATAATAAGTGACAAAAATAATGAAAATGTAACACCTTATAAAACGCTTCAAAAGGCAATAATAATTCGCAAATGAAGTAAATGATGCTCAATATATATTAAATATTGCTTTTGTGCTTATCTTTTGATGATATTTGATAAATTTATTGATATACTTGTAAGTGTGAAAGCGGGTTACATATATATTGAGGTGAAATTATGAAAAATCATGAATTGCTCATTAGTGCTGAAGTTAAGGCATTAACTGAAAAAGAGATCGATTTAGGGAAAATATTGCCACTCGGTGAAATTAAGTGCAAACATATTAGCAAAGTAATGTATAAGTCTAGTAAAAATTGGAAAAACTTAACTAATTTGGTAAGTTTTGAAAATAAAACCGCAAGATATATAAAAGTTACAGTTAAAGAAGACACTTCTTTTGAATTATATGTTGGATTAGGGTATTACGCAGAGGAAGATGATAAATGGACTAGTGCGTTTAATCGTAAGAGTGGATGGTCTGGTGGAGATGGAATCTTCTCGTTCAATATTAAAAATGGAAATGATTCATTCAATCAGAAGAATGCAAAGACATTATTTGTATTTGGTGATACATTAGTTGGAAAATCTGATCCTATATCACATAAAAGACTATCACCATTATTGATGCCTAATAATTCACTAGCGTATCTTAAAGGAAACGGAACTAATAATCTAGATGTAGATTTTAGAATTAATACAGATAAATATGATACAGTGAAGAGTTTCTTTGAACCAAATAACTGTTCGATGTATAACGGAACATTGCCGTCACATTTAGTTAAATACGACTTATCAAAAGAATATTCACCATATTTAAGTGGGTATAATCCTAAAAAAGTAGAATTAGTATTTGATTTATTAAGTGATTACTATATAGAATACGTAGATTTCTATAATTACTTCCTAGAAGAATATTCAGGATTTGATTTAGAAAATAGAGGAATCTATAAATTTGAGTTATATAGCACTAATAAAATTGGAGTTGACAAGAAAATTGGTAATTTTGAATTAGAAAAAGCAACAAGCATTGATTCTTTCACAAGAATACCAGTTGATTATAAAACAAGATATATCAAAATAGTAGTGAACCCAGTTCAAGGTATTGGTAACCACTATGATAAAGATGATTTAGTTGAAGTAATGTTTGGACTTAATAAAGTTAAAATATTTGGAGAAGAATCATACTTCAAGGAAGTTCAAGTAACAGCTACTTCAGTTTTATCAAAAGAAAAAGAAGTTACTTGGTTTTGGTTACAAGATGGAGTAGTAATTGATAAGAATTTATTCTTCTTACCATTACTTGTTGGACCAGATTTAACTCAACCAGAAGGACTACAGTTCACAGTCAAAGGTATTTCGTTAATAAAAGTACCAATTGTTAAGGGTGAACTAGATATCGAAGCTCAATCACAAAAAGAAACACCACTCTGTTATGAAGAAAATGGTGTACAGTGGTTGTTTGGAAACGCAATAATGGCAAATACTAAACAATCTGGGTCGCAAAATCCAGATGGATATGTATATATTTATGGATACACTTCAAACCTAGGCCTTAGACAACTACGAATTGCTCGAGTTCTAGCCGAGCATTTTGAATTGATAAATGAATGGGAATTCTTTAGTGATTCAAAGTGGGTAAAAGAACTGTCTAAGGCCACTCCTATTTTGGAACATACCTCATGTGAAATGAGTGTATCACCAATTACAAGTGGAGAAAATATTGGTAAATACTTAGCAGTGTTTCAATATGATACAAATTCTAATATTATTGCTTACAGCATAGGCGAAAGACCAGAAGGTCCATTCACAGAACCAAGAGATGTTTTTAGCACAGAAGAAGTAATAAGTAATTTAGGAAGAACAGCTTATGCTTATAATGCTAAAGCTCATCCGCATCTATCTAAAAGCAATGAAATATTAGTTACTTATAACGTTAATACTTACGATATGGTACACAACACAGACGACTGTGAAGTGTATCGACCAAGATTCATTAAAATTATTGATACTTCGGAGGAATAACTATGAAACATACTACAGAGTTCCTTAACGGAAATACGGTAATTAGTTTTGATAAAATTTATCCTATTGATTCAATTGTCTTTAATAAAGAAGTAATTGAATTAGAATGGGCAATTAATAAAAAAGTATACAATCAGTCTAATTATCATATTTTCAATAATGTTGTTACATTTCATAACATTTACTTAAGAACTTTGAAAATTAAAGGTCAAATAGAAGTTGTTAATGTAACAATAGGAAAAGGATATGTAGTTGAAGAAGCATCTAAAGAAACTGATGTTTTCAGAAGAAACAGCCATTGGGCTGGAGCTGATGGAGTGTTTCAACACAGAATAGGGAATAAACTTCACTGGTATTTTAGTGATACATTCGTTGGAGACGTTGATCCAGTTACTAGATTACGTAAAGAAGGATTTGTGATGGTAAATAATACTGTTGCTGTATCAGAAATTGGTAGTGAATTTGATTTAACATTTAAAGTTAATGAAAAAGATGGAAAATTCAAAGCATTTTACGAGCCTACTGGAAAAGGACACTTGTGGATTCAAGATGGTATTTATTTAGATGGAGCTTTATATATAACATGTTTGAATATCTCTAACAGTGATAATCCAAAAGTTTGGTTTAATGTTGATGGAACTTCTTTACTAAAAGTACCTAGTCATGAAGATGACTTGTTATACGATGAATATTCAATCTTAGAGAGTAATTTCTATGTTAAAGATGAAGAAGTAACATATATCTTTGGAAATGCAATCTTAAATGATTTAGATAGAACTGGATATGTTTATGTGTTTGGTTATGGGAATCAAAAGGAAAGACGTGGAGTTATGTCTAGAACTAAAGATTTCATAAATCCTAATTCATATGAATATTTAAGTAATAATGGATGGACTAAAGAGCCTCATGATTTATTTGAAGTAGCTCCTGATTTTGCTTGTGAACTAAAGGTTATTTATGATGATGGATTATACAAAATGGCCTATACAAAGGGAAGTATGAGTCCAACAATTATGATGGGTGAAACAGACAGTTTAGAAAAAGGATTTAAAGATTTATCATTAATTTATCAATGTCCTGAACCAAAATTAAAAAAAGGACAAATAAGTTATAATTCTAAACTACAGAAATTTGATAATATTGATGATTTATATATTAGTTATAATGTAAATACATTGAATAACGACGATCATGTCGATGCAGAAATTTATTATCCAAGATGGATAAAATTACGGAAAGTCAGTGATGTTTTATGAAAAGAGTAGAAGTTGATCAAGTAATTAAACAACCAAGATTTACCAAAAAACAAAGAATGATAATTAAGGAAGCTATAATGCATGTGATTTTAATTACTATAGCTACATTCTTTATCTTCCCATTCCTTTGGATGGTAATGACGGCCTTGAAAACTCCTCAAGAGTTACTTGCTGGGACAGATGTTTTCTTCCCACAAGATCCTCAATGGGATAATTTTAAATTAGCAGTAACTGCAGTTCCATTCTTTTTATACTTAAAGAATAGTTTAATCTTAGTTATTTTCGCAGTAACAGGAACGTTAATCTCGGCAACACTTACAGCCTATGCCTTTGCGAAACTGCAATGGCCAGGTAGAGATACTTTCTTTATTGTAATGCTTGCAACTATGATGATACCTATTCAAGTTATATTAATACCTACATACATCATGTATTCAAAAATAGGATGGTTAGGGACAAGATTACCATTGACAGTACCTTATTTCTTTGGTGGTGGATCTGCATTCTTTATATTTATGTTAAGACAATTTTTCAAAGGAACTCCAAAAGAATTGACAGAAAGCGCAATTGTTGATGGAGCAACACATTTTAAGATTTTCCTTAAAATAATGTTGCCTTTATCAAAACCAGCTTTAATAACTGTTGCACTATTTACATTCATGATGGTTTGGAATGATTACTTCGGTCCACTTATTTACTTAAGTGACCCAGATATGATGACTTTAGCTTTAGGTTTACGAGGGTTCCAAACTCAGTTTAGTGGAAGATTTGATTTAATGATGGCAGCATCACTTCTAGTAATGACTCCAACATTAATTATTTTCTTCTTAGCACAAAAGCAATTCATCGAGGGAATTACTTTTTCAGGAATAAAAGGATAAAGGAGAGAAGATTATGAAAAAAGTTTTATTATTAGTTTTAATGTTTACTAGTGTTTTCGTATTAACAGCTTGTAACAAAGATGAGGCCGCAGAAGGTAAAATTGAAATTATTTACTGGCACCAGTCACCTGTAGCAAGTGATAGTTTCTCTGCAACAAAGAACCTCATTACTGAATTTAATGAGTCTCAAGATGTTTATTATGTTAGAGGAATCGGAATTAACTTCTGGGATTATTGGGATAAAATAAATATCGCAATAGCCTCTAAAACAGCTCCAGATATTGGATTGCACACAATTGATAACGTTCAATTGAGAGCGAGTGGTGGAGTGTTACATAACTTATCTGATTTAATTGCTGGAGATGTAGCTGCTGGAATTGATGAATTAGATATGACTGTATTTTATGAAAACCAAATAAAATACACAACTTACGATGGTAGTTTATATGCTTTACCATTTTCAGCAAACACAAGAGTTTTATATTACAATCTTGATATGTTTGAAGCTGCAGGATTAACTGAAGCAGATGTTCCTACTACTTGGGAAGAACTTGGCGAAATAGCTCCATTATTAAATATTACTGATGGTGACGAAATTGTTCAAATTGGATTCGATCCGACTTACGGACAAGGGACTTACATGGGATACTTATGGCAAGCAGGTCTTGATTTTTTTGATGAAAATCAACAACCTACATTAAATACTCAAAAACATATTGATATCCTTGATTGGATGGTATCGTTTAATGATGATACATTTACAAGAACTCAACGTAATGCATTTGGTGAAGCAAATCAAATGTTAGGAATTGATCCATTCGCAGCAGGACGTGTTGCAATGATGATTTCTACTGATGCACTTTATGAAACAATGGAAACTTATGGTTCAACAATTAACTATGGAGTTTCAATGATTCCTGTTCCTGAAGATGGAGGGATTAGAGTTAGTTGGGGAAGTGGATTTAGTTTAGAATTGTTTGATAACGGAGACGACGATCCTGTAAAATTAGAAGGTGCTTGGCAATTCATGAAATTTATTATGAGTAAAGACACTCAAATAGCATTAGCTGACGCACTAGGTTGGATTATGGGTAACAAAGATGCAATGGAAGTTGTTGTTGCAGGTAACCCAATTAAAATGAAATTACTAGAAGAAGTACAATATGCAACTGACAAAGTTTATATTGATTATGCTCCAAACTGGCATGCAGCAGACTGGCAAACATATTATGACGAAGTACTAGAAGGTACAATGACACCAGCTGAAACCTTAGCTGCAGCACGAGCAAATTACTTACAGAAACAAGAAAATTACGAAGATATAAACTAAACTACAAAATATAATTAACAAGGTGATTTTATGAAAGAGAACAAAAGTGCAATTCTAAAAAAAGGTAAAAATAAAAACGGATTAAAAGGATTAAAATCAGAAGAAAAAAGATTAGGGTATATGTTTGCTTCACCATGGCTTATAGGTCTATTCGTATTTGGTCTTTTCCCTTTAAGTATGTCTTTATTTCTTAGTTTTACAAGATATGATATGGTTTCTAGTCCTGTTTTTGTAGGAGTTACTAACTATCGTATCTTATTAACTAATGATAACTTGTTTTGGAAGAGCTTATACAACACGATTTACCATGTAGTATTATCAGTTCCATTAGGAATTACAGTCGGTGTTGCTCTAGCTTTACTATTAAACAGCAAAGTAAGAGGAATGGGTATTTATCGTACGTTATACTATTTACCAAATGTAACTAGTATCGTAGCAATGTCATTACTTTGGCTATGGTTATTTCAGCCTAGTTTTGGTATAATAAATCAAATGCTTGAACCGATTTATGATTTATTTAAAATGGAACCACTAACCTGGTACAAAAGTGCCGACTTATCAAAACTTACTTTGATAATCATGGGACTATGGAGTGCTGGGGGATCAATGGTAATATACTTAGCACAAATGCAAGATATACCTGGCGAGCTTTACGAAGCCGCGGATATTGATGGAGCAAATGGACTCCAAAAAATAATTAGAATTACACTTCCGTTAATGACCCCTTCAATCTTCTTTAATTTCATAATGGGGTTAATAGGAGGATTCCAAGTATTTGCAACAGCTTATATTATGACAAATGGTGGACCTTCTAAATCAACATATTACTACTCTTATTATCTATTTGATAAAATGATTTATGACAATGCAATGGGAAGTGCCAGTGCAATGGCATGGATGCTTTTGGTTATCACATTAGTAATAACAATGTTTGCACTAATGTTAAACAAATATGTTTTCTATTTAGGAGAACAACAATAAAAAATATGGAGGAAGAAAATGAAAAAATTATTATCATTATTAGTAGTTGTTGCTTTAGTACTAACACTATCTGGATGCTGGTCTGGGGAAATTGCAGTAGACACAGTAATCAATGAAGATGGTTCTGGTACTAGAACAATTGTATTAGCAGTTATGGATGACACATTATCTACAGATCCTATTACTAATCCTGACGATCCTGATGGAACTGAAGGAAAAGGTGCAGTAATTAATAATCAACATATTACTGGTGGACTTCCTGAAATTCAAACTTGGCTTGAAGCTAATTCTCCAACTTGGATGACAGTTGAAGAAATGGAAACTGATGGAATCTACAGAAACTTTACTTTAACTTATGATTTCACTGATTTCGATGATTTCTTAGCTAAATACGAAGAATTAGTAGACTTATCTCCAAATCTTGCTTGGACAGACTTTGCAGAAGATGAACAACCTACATTAGTATGCGATGGTACTTATAAAGTTAATTGTACATTCAATGAATCAATTGATTTAGTTAACGCATCTCTTGACTGGGCAGTTGACGGAATTTGGAATGACATTTACGACGAAGCTACTTTAGCTGGTTGGGTTGGTAAAGGGGATATCTCTGTACTTGCTAACTATACAGTTACTTTAGGTGATCAAACAGTTGAAGAATTACAATTCTATGATCCAGATGCAATTGATGGAGAAGGAACTGGAGCTACAGTTTACCCTCAAGGTAACTGGGAAGTTGCAGCTGAATTCACTGGTGTTACAGCGATTACATTAACAGTACTTGGTGCTGCAGTTGTAGTTGGTGGAGCAGTATTTGCAGTAATTAAATTTAAAAAATAATTATAGATTTAACTAACAAGAAAAGATAGCACTAAATACTAGTGCTATCTTTAACAATGTAAAAAAGGATGATAAATATGAAGGATAATATTATTAAGGATAGCTTTATCCTTTTAACAGATTTAGTTTTGCTAAACTTCTTATGGCTAGTAGTTTCAGGACTCGGTATTTTTTTAAGTGCTGGTGCTGCAACAACGGCTATGTTTAGTGTGTCTTTTAAACTTGTACAAAGTAAAAAACACACTTACATTGTTAAGGATTTTTTCGATAGCTTTCTAAAGAATTTAGTACCAAGCACAATAGCTTGGGGACTTATTTTACTAATTTCATTCCCACTTTATTTGATATATAATTACTCCATTAATACTGGTAACACTGTTTTAATGGTTTCAGTCTTTATTGCTGCATTTGAAGTATTAATATTCACAGTCTATATATTTCCTATAATCGCCAGATTTGAAGGTAAGACAGTTACTTTAATGAAAAACGCTATCTTACTTGGACATATTCATTTCTTTACTACATTCAAAGTATTGGGATCTTTAGCTTTGGTATTGTTGCTAGTTGTTAGAGTGAATTCTTTCTTCTTATTAGTAATGGTAGGAATATATGCAGGACTTTCAACTTTTCACTTAAAACAAATATTCAATATATATATTCAAAAAATAGTAGGTGAAGATAATGAGCTACCTGACTTTTAAATCGAAATACAACAAATTCCCTAAAATAAAAGTAACGGATGAAAATTCTGTTGTTTTAGGATATAAAGATATTATAAATACAATATTTAAAGGTATGAAAACAGATAAAAAGGTGTTGGTTCTAGAATGTTTTCCTGGAGTTCGATACAGTGAACTGATGGAAAATCTAATTTCACCTTTAAATCCAAACTTAATTATCAAATCAGATGATCTTGCATTGGATAAAGATGATATCACAAAGAAGATATACTCTAACCTAACAAAAGACCGTGTATTTGGGGTTATTTCAGAGATGGAAATTAAAGATCTATATATTGAAAAGAAAGTAATAGAGGCAAGAAAAGCTATTAATAACGCAAAAGGATTAGTAGTAATTTATGGATTTGGAGCAAGTCACATTACATTAGGCGATACATTAGTCTATTTCGATTTGGCTAGATGGGAAATTCAACAAAGATTTAGATCAGGTGAATTAACTAACTGGAAAATGGACAACTATGATCTTGATATTTTAAGAAAATATAAAAGAGCCTATTTTGTAGAATGGAGAATTGCTGATAGAATTAAGAAGTCTTTGTTTGAAGAACTAGATTACTATATTGATACAAATGGAGTTAATAATCCCAAAATGATAACTGGTAAGGACTTTTTAAAGGGACTTATTCAATCAGTCAAAACACCATTCAGATTAGTACCATATTTCGATCCTGGTATTTGGGGTGGTCAGTGGATGAAAGAAGTATGCGATTTAGATAAAAGCAAAGATAACTTTGCTTGGAGTTTTGATGGAGTTCCTGAAGAGAATTCAGTCTACATGGAGTATGGCAATTCGTATATTGAGATGCCTGCATTAAATATTGTTTTTTATCAGCCAATTGAACTTCTAGGGAAAAACGTATTTGATAGATTCGGAAAAGAATTTCCAATCAGATTTGATTTTCTTGATACAGTAAAAGGAGGAAACCTTTCACTTCAGGTTCATCCGTTAACTCCATATATAAAGAAGCAATTTGGTATGAAATATACTCAAGATGAGAGTTATTATATATTACACGCTGAAAAAGGTTCATCAGTCTTTCTTGGAGTAAAAGAGAATGTTGATAAAAGTGAGATGTTTAAAGATTTGAGAAAAGCTAAAAAAGGGAACTACCGATTCCCTCATGAAAAATATATTAATGAATTTCCTGCGAAAACGCATGATCATTTCTTAATACCAGCAGGTACAATTCATTGCTCAGGATCAGAAACAATGGTTTTAGAAATAAGCGCAACTCCATATATATTTACATTCAAATTATGGGATTGGGGACGTCTTGGACTTGATGGAATACCTCGCCCAGTTCATCTGGACCATGGTGAAAAAGTAATCCAATGGAATAGAACAACTAAGTGGGTAAAAGACAACTTAGTTGACCAGTCTGTTCTTCTTGAAAAAAATGATAATTTTACTGAAGAAAGAACTGGTCTTCATGAACTCGAATTCATTGAAACAAGAAGACATTTCTTCACAGGAATAGTAAAACATAAAGCAAATGATTCTGTCCATGTATTGAATTTAATACATGGACAAGAAGCAATCATTAAGAGTATCAACAACTCGTTTGAGCCATATATAGTGCATTATGCTGAAACATTCATTATCCCAGCTAATGTTGGAAATTATACTATTGAACCACATGGACCAAGTGTTGGGAAAAAAATTGGGACAATAAAAGCTTATATTAGAAATTAAGGAGTGATTTTTTGGAATATTTAATTGGATTAGTAGTTATATTGGTAATAATAATTGGATATTTACTTTACAAAAATAGAATTGCAAAAAAAGAAGCAATTGAAGAAATATTCAATTTCTTCTTACTGAATGCATATGAAGAAAGAGTTAAATGGTTTAGAACATTGAATAAATATGTAAAAGGGAGACCAAGTGTATTTGTGGGGGACTCTATTACACAAGAATTTCTACTCTCAGAAATATATGCAGGACTCAATGTTTGTAATAGAGGAATTGGTGGAGACACAACTGAAGGTGTTTTAAAAAGAATGAATGAGAGTATCTTTGATGTAAATCCATCTCAATTGTTTTTAATGATTGGAACTAATGATTTAGTCTTGAGTGATTTATCATCTATTCAAATTGTTGAAAATATAAAAAAAATCTGTGTTCAGAGTTTAGAGAAACTACCAGATTTAAAAATTCATGTAGTTTCTATCTTCCCAGTTTCAGAACAAAAGGACCCAAAAGTTGACCCAAATACTGTTGGAGATAGAACGAACATAACAATAAATGAAATCAATAAAATGTTAGAAGAATATGCCAAAGAAGTTGGAATTAATTACTTAGATATTAGTAGTTTACTAATAGATGAAACAGGAAATTTGAACGTTTTATATACTCGTGAAGGGCTACATTTATCGCAAACTGGATATGAGAAAATCGAAAGTATTTACCGTAAACATCTATGATAATGAATCGTTAATTCGATTCATTTTTTTATGAATAATTTTTTACATGGTCAACTAAAATTTCATGTGTATACATATGATGTGATTTAATAATATTATATGTAAATATAATGCACTCTGTGGTATCATAGATTTAGTTAGTATAAATAATTAGTGAGAGGTACTTATATGATAAGAGAAGTTAAAACAAAAAAAGATTTAAAGGCTTTTGTTTATTTTATTAAGGACTTATATAAAACTGAGGAACATTACGTTTTTCCTATTTTTTATGTCTTAAAGAAGGAATTAAAACAAGAAATTTTAGTGCAAGAGAATTATAAAGCTATTTTATCACTTAAAAATGGAGTCGTTAATGGTAGATTGATGTTTACTTATTCTGAATCTAAGAAAAAAGGGAAAGAGATTTGTTATTTCTCATTCTTTGACACAATAAATGATAAATTGGTTGTTAAAGAGTTGTTTGACTATATGGAAGAAGATATGAAAAAGAATAAAATAGATTACTGCGAGGGAACTTACACTCCATATGATCAAGAAACAAGAAGAGGAGTATTAGTAAGTGGGTTTGATATTGACCCAACTCTCTTTACTTCTTATAATTATGAGTATTATGGAACATTATTAGAAGAATATGGATTTTATAAGGCAATAGATACAGTTTCATTAAATGCTGATGTGAATGCAAAATCTAAAAAAAGGTTAAATACTTTTTCTAAATATTTTAATAGAAGTCATGACGTTAGAGTTGATTCTTTAAACTATAAACAAATAGAAAAAGATTTAGAAGATGTTCACTTAATATTTGAAGAAGCAACAAATGAAGTAATATACCAAGACGCTCCTAGTATAGATATATTAAGAGAGGCAGCACTTAATATGAAAATGTTTATCAATCCTAATCTAATTAAGATTGCTAGAGAAAATAAAACTAATAAACCAGTTGGATTTTGTGTTGTGTTTCCTGACTTTAACCAAGTATTTAAAAAGACAAAAGGAAAACTAAAACCAATTGCTTTACTAAGAGGAAAGAAAAAAATAACTAAAGCAAGAGGAACGTTACAATATATTACCTCTGATTATCAAAATACAGGACTAATTGGTCATATCTTTAAATGTATTTTTGATGAGCTAGAAGCAATAGGCATCACAGATTTTGAAGCTGGGACAATGATGGAAGATAATGATAAACCAATAACTGCTTTTAAGAAATTCGGTGGAGAAATAATTAAAGTTTACCGAATATTTGGAAAGGATATTAAATTATGATTTTTACAATAATACAACTTATCTCAATCTTTTTAGTCCCTATCTTCATTATTAAGTACAATAAATTCATTATTACAAAATGGTTAGGTACAATTGGTACAGCTTATTTCCTAGGGATCTTAGTTGCTTTGTTAGTATATGGACTCCAGATTATTGGAATAGATATAGTCCCTAATGCTGATATAGGAGAAATAGGGAGTCATTTAGCTATAAGTATCGCAATACCATTATTAATGTTTAGTGCTAATTTAAAAGAAGCAAGAAAATTATCTAAGACAGTTTTAAAATCATTCTTATCATTAATAGTTTCCGCAGTAGCTGTATCTTCAATTACTTTTTATCTATATGGAAGAACTATTGAGTTTGGAGCTGAACTGTCAGGTATGGCTGTAGGGTTATATACTGGAGGAACTCCTAATTTAAATGCTATAGGTAATATCTTTCAGTTAGGATCAACTGTAATAGGTGTAGCTAACTTATCAGATATGATAATAGGTGCAATATTTTATATGTTCTTATTATTACTATGTAAACCATTATTATTGAAATTCTTAAGACCTTCAGATAAAGATGTTTACTTAAAAGAAGAATCTAATGTTGTAAATACTGAGGATATTGATATTAATGAGTTTAAAATAACTAAGAAATTAATTAATAGATTTTTATTGGCATTTGGAATAGCTCTTACTGGAGCTGGGCTTGGTATACTATTATGGATAATAATGGGAAGTGTTGAAGGTAGAATGACTGATTTACTTGTTCCTGTGATGATGATTACTGTAACTGTGCTTGGTATCGTAATGTCATTCAATGAAAAAATAAGAGAAACAAAAGGAATGAATGTCTTAGGACAATACTTTATTTTAGTATTCTCATTTGCACTAGCTTCATCACTAGATTTTACAAAGATGCAAGGATTATTTGGTAATATATTAGTATTATATGGAGTAATTACTGTTGGAGTATTTGTTGTTCATGTTGTAATTAGTAAGTTTATGAATATTGATGCTGACTGTACAATTGTAACTTTAACTGCTGGAGTATATGGACCAGCCTTTGTACCAGCAATTACGAAACAAATAAAAAATGATGATCTTACAATTCCTGGATTAATTATTGGATCACTTGGATATGCAATTGGAACTTTTCTTGGAGTAATATTAGCGTTGCTATTCTTATTGTAAAAATACACATAAATTAAGAAAAAGGAAATTTTTGAAAAAAAGTTTCTTTTTTAATTGGCTTTAAATAGCCGTTTAAAAATTATTTTGATTTATTTTCAAAAAGTTATTGTGTTCTACACAGTAACGTGCTATTATTTAAGTGTGCAGTGCACAGTAATATTTTTTTAAGAGTTATATGTGTGTAACACAATAAAGGTAAAGGAGTGAATCTTATGAAAAGACGATTACTTAAAAAAGAAACATCTATAAAAGGATATGAAAGAAAAATTGATTGTAATACAATCGGGACTAGCACAATGTTTTCTGAGTTAAAATTCATTTATAATAACAGACATTTAATGTTGATTTAATATAAACGATTTAGAAAAAGACTTAACAAAGCCTATTATATAATTGTGTTAAATCTCAACTACAGGTTGCTTGAACATCTTATATATGAAAGGTAAAATTAAGTATAATCATATTGTATTATGCAGTAGGTTTGTATAATTGCACTATTGATTAATACCGACAATTAGGACGCAAAAATGTATATTATTTTTAAGGAGTGAAAGAAATGAGAAGACGATTTATTAAAAATGAATTACCTATTAGAGGATGTGAAGGTAAAATTGACTGTAACACAATTGGGATTAGTACAATGTTTACTGAGTCAAAGTTCATTTACGACAATAGATATTTGACGATACTTTGATATAAATTAATAGCAAGGAGTGATCATCATGAAAAAACGATTTACAAAAAAACAACACCATAATGAAAAT
>JAOZRX010000108.1 GCA_029939945.1 Candidatus Izemoplasma sp.
ATAGCTATTAAGAATGGATTTAATAGTATTAGTGTTAGAAATGTCTCTAAAGAAGTAGGTTGCTCAACAACGCCGATTTATACAGCTTATGGTAATGTAGAAAATTTAATCAAAGCTACAAAGCAAAAAGCACTCGAAGTCATTAAAAAATTTGTTGCATATAAATATACAGATATTGAGTTTTTGAATATTGGTGTAGGCAAACTTATGTTTGCCTCAAAATACCCGAAGTTATATAAAGAACTTTTTATCGATCATCCTGATAAGGAAATAGAAGATCAGTTAAGAGAAGTATTTTTTAACCACTTAAGTAATGATCTTGTTGCTAAATATATGACACAAAATGAATTAGAACCTCTTCTAGCAAAAATGTGGGTTGTAACACATGGGATAGCTTCAATGATTTGCTCAAATACAATAAAAGAATACAAAGTAGAGGATTTTATTACTATGTTAGCAGAAATGGGTGAACAACTAATTTTTTCTATCCTAATTATAAATGGAAAAATTGATAAGTATACAGAAGAATTTAAAGTAAGAGGATATAAACGAATTGGACATAGATTCAATTGGAAGATTTGGATATAAGGAGAGAGAAAATATGAAATTATTTAACAGAATCACTGCATTAACACTCGTAATGACTTTTAACGTAATTGCTCAAGTAAATCATTTCGAGGTGAAAGAATTATATTTTATTGTTTTAGGAATACTTGGACTTTTAATTATTAATCAAATGGTTAATTTAACTAAGTATAAAAAGGATTTTATTACTATTGGAATTTCTTCTATATCGATAATAGGTATTGTATCAATTTACCTATTCCCAGCTTTAGGAGAACTATATGTAAAGAATGTAATTGCATTCTTCTATCTTAGTTTATTCTTAATAGCATTATTACCACAACTTTTTAACGAACCACCATTCACAGTGGAAATCTCTAAAGGAGGATATCCTGAATCGGTTACAAAAACGGATCAGTTTTTAAATATTAATATTCTTATAGCGTATATATGGGCGTTAATTTTTCTTGCAGCTATAATTCTTACAGTGATACCTTACAGCTCTGACAAGATGATAAATGCAATTTTATCAAATGCCTTACCAGCTATTCCCCAACTAACAATAGGGATTTATGCAGCAGTGAGACTTCCAAAACACTTAATGGGTAGAGTTAAAGGTAAAATATATAAGTTTGAATCAATAAAAGATATGTTTATGGCTATGCCATACGGCTTAAATAAAAGTGAATCTAAAGGAGTTGATGCTTTAATTCAATTTAGTTTAACTGGAGAAGAAGTAGTGGAAGGATATTTCACTATTAAGGATCAAATTTGTACTTATACGAAAGGGATTCACGAAAATCCAGTAACAAAGATTATTTCTGACTCTAAATTATGGTTAGATATTTCTAACGGAGATATTTCAGGAGATGAGGAGTATT
>JAOZRX010000062.1 GCA_029939945.1 Candidatus Izemoplasma sp.
AAACACTATGAAGGTGCTAACTTGGTTGATTTACCAGGGACATATAATGTTTCTCCATCTAGCGAAGATGAAGGAATAGTTACATATTCACTGTTAAATGAATCATATAGCGGGATTGTTAATATTATTGATTCAACACATTTAAAAAGAAATCTTCACTTAACTTTGCAATTGTTAGAACTAGGTGTTCCTACTTTGCTTGTTTTCAATTTGAAAGACGCTTTGAGAAGTAATGGATATGTTATTGATATTGAAAAAATGTCTAGTAGATTGAAATCAAATGCAATATGCGTTAGCGCTAGAGAAAGAAAAACTGCAGATCAAATAGCAATAAGTAGTGAACTTAAAAATCTAAGAGTATATAAATCAATTGAACTTAATTATCACCCACATATTAAATGGGGATTACAAAGAATTCATGATTTATTAAGATTTGATACAGTTCAAGTTAAAAAGAAATGGCTAGCTCTTCAAATACTTGAAGGTAATGAAGGAATATTTAAATTTTTAGATGTTACAAAAGCTGAAAAAATTCGAAATGTTGTTAAAGAAGTAGAAGAAAAGATAATTGAAGATAATATTGCTTTATCATTAAAAGGAGCAATCTTTAATACAAGAAGAGAATATATTAATAATCTAGTTGATGAATGTTTAATTCAAGTAGAAGATAAAGAACATTCAAAATACTTTAATCAAAAAATAGACCGTATTTTAACTCATCCTGGATGGGGAATACCAATATTCTTTACAATAATGCTTGCTGTTTATCAGATTAGTTTTGGGAAGATTGGTGTTGGAGCTATTCTCACATCATTATTTGAGTATTTTTGGGATGAAATATTAGTTAACTATTTAGGGCAAGCTCTAGAGTTTTTAGGAGTTAGTGGATTTGCATATGGATTAGTAATTGATGGAATCATGGCAGGAGTGGGGGGGATACTTATATTTTTACCACAAATTATAGTCTTATTCTTCATGCTTGCCTTACTTGAAGGAACAGGTTACATGGCGCGTGTTGCAATAGTAATGGACAGATTCTTAAGTAAATTTGGGTTTAACGGAAAAAGTATCGTTCCAATGATTACTGGACTTGGTTGTACAGTACCAGCAATTATGGCTACAAGAACAATAACAGATAAAAAAGAAAGAATGTTAACCATTCTTACTATTCCGTTTATATCATGTAGTGCTAGATTACCAATTTATGTAATCTTTATTAGTATTTTCTTCGATCAATATCGTGCATTTGTCATGTTAGGAATTTATCTATTAGGAATTATTGTTACATTACTAAGTGCAAAATTACTTAATTTATCATATTTTAAAGGTCAAGGAAGTAAATTCTTACTAGAAGTACCCCCGTATAGAGTTCCTCAACTCAGAACAATTACTTATCAAGCGCTAGAAAAGGCTAAACGATTTGTTAAAAAAGCTGGAACATATATCTTAGTAGGATCAATCATTTTATGGCTTTTAAGTAATATTGGGATGGATGGAATCAATATTAATACTGAAGATAGTTTCCTGAGTAGTATTGCTGGGTTTATTTCACCAATCTTTATTCCTCTAGGATTTGGAGATTGGCAAGCAACAAGTAGTTTGATTAGTGGATTTTTAGCTAAAGAGATAGTAGTCTCTAGTTTGAATATCTTATATGTGGGTAATATCGCAGCAGGATTTACAACTTTATCAGCATTAACTTATGTTGTGTTTGCTAGCTTATATATCCCTTGTATCTCAACTGTGGCTACAATAAGAAGTGAAACAAATAGTCGAAAATGGACATTATTTAGTGTAGTATATCCGTTTATAGTAGCATATATAGTAGCATTGATTATTAGATTAGTATTTAGTATATTCATATAAAAAAACAGAATTTTTCTTCTGTTTTTTTTATTTGAGCTTATTACGGTTTATTTCTTTATGATAACAACTCTGTCTTCATCATCTTCGTCTTCCTCGGATGCTTTTTTAACTAAATCATTAAACATTTCTTTGATTTTTTCATGACCTAAGAAAGGTAATAAATATTCTTGTTTAAAATCTGGAAGTTCATCATTTTTTACAGCTTCAAAAATTAATTCAACTGATTTTTTTGATATAAATGGAATCGTCATCTTTAATTCTTTTGCTTTTTTGAGTTCCAGCAATTTAACTACTATTTCATCTAATGTTTCATTGTCTAAAAACGGGTATAACACGTGTAACTTAACTCCTTTAACCTCATTGTTCATTACTTGATAAGCTAATTCTTTAATATCTTTTGTTTCCATAAAGGGTAACATAGTTATATATTTCAAATTTCATTCCTCCTATTAGGCTTGGCTTATAGATGCTTCTTGATTCATTTTCGATTTGTTGGGTAGTTAATATTCTACTCATCATTTTTTTCACTCCTTTTTATATAATATAATTATTACTTCGAGGTAAGGAGTATTTATAACTTCCGTTTTTATACTTTGTGATGCAAATTATTCTTTCATCACTACTTAAATAATGAAACATTTCTGATAAATCATAATCAAGTTTGTTGGAAAGGATGACTCCTAATAAGTATTTCCGCTCTGATTTATTCAGGTAAGGCCAGATAACTTCTACTTCGATGTTGATTGTCTTTGATATAATCTTATTGATAATGTATCTTCTTTCTGAAGTGTCCAATAAGTAAAAGATGCTTTCTACATTCGAGTTTGGATCTTCACTATTTAAATATTTACTTAATACAACTTCTCTAGAGAATTGTTTATACATCTGAATGTAATCATTTGTTTCTAATGTTGTATTGTCTAGCAAATATTCAATTGTTATATCAAATAAGGCTGTTAGTTCTACTAAAACTTCGATGCTGGGAATACTTTTTCCGTTTTCCCATTTGGATACAGCTTGATGAGTTACAAATAACTTTCCGGCCAACTCAGTTTGCGTTAATCCTTTTAAAATTCTTTGTTCAACAATTTTTTTTCCGATAACTTCTAGGTTTAGCATCTTTTACCTCCTTTGATAACTTAATTTTACCATCTCTTTTTAGATGTTCAAGCAACCCGTAGTTGAGTTCAAAAAAGTTTCATGAATAAATGGTCTATTTGAGTTTTTAAATAACTAGTTTTATGATATAATTATTTGAACTTGATGAGGTGATTACTATGAAGAAAAGAAGATACAATAATTTTTTATATACAATAGGATATCTAATAATATTAAGAGGAGTACTAATGGCGACTACTAGCATTAGTCTTTTTAACTTTGGAATAGTATTTGATTTAGTTTTAGCAATGTTTTGGATTGGTGCACTTGGATTTTTTATGAAGAATCGTAAATCACAAAAGATCTATTATATTATTGTTTTACTTATAGCTACTTTGTTTGTTATTGGTGACAGTGTTTATTATGATTACTTTGAAACTATAAGTGCAGCAAGCAGTATTGAAGGTCTTAAATGGCTTACCGAAGGTACAACACTTGAATATGATATTCAGATCCCACTAGTTGCATATTTAATTACTCCATTACTTATTGGAGGAGTATTTGTTATTATAAAGAATAAAGAAAAAGATGTTTTTAATCTTAAAGATTTTGGTGTTCTTTCATTAGTATTTATAATTCAAGTAATTTTGTTTTTAGTTTGGGGTAATTATAACTATGATACAAGATACGAATATTATCGAAGTGATTCATATCTTTTTGAAACAATGTATGATCGTGAAGGCTTTAGTGAAAAATATGGATATTATAATTATCATCTATTAGATTTCTCGAGAATTAGAAAAACTCAAGATGAAGATGAGTTATTTATTGAAGTAGATGAGTTTTTTGATGATCAAGAAGTTCATGTAACAAATGATTATAGTGATATATATGATGGTTATAATGTAATAACTATTTTAGGTGAAACATTAGAGACTAGATTTATAAATCCGATTCTTACTCCTAACTTATATTTAATGAAAAGTGAGGGATTATCATTCTCTAACTTTTACACTCCAGTGTTTCAACAAGGAGCTACTTGTAACTCAGAGTTTATGAGTATTACAGGAATGAGTGCAATTACATCAAATGACTGGTCTAATAATATATGTGATTCATATAGTAATAATACTTTCCCTTATGCATTACCTAATCAATTAGAAGGAATAGGATACGATACTTATTATTTTCATAGTGGACATGAGTGGTTTTATAATAGAGAAGTAGTAGTTCCTAATTATGGATTTAGAGAAGTCGCATTTCAAGAAGATTTATACGAAGCAGGGTATGATGATTTTTCTGAAAAATATGATAGTGAGATGATTACTTTCTTCACTGAGTATGTTGACTACACTAATCCTGTATATATTAACCTCTTAACGTATTCAATGCATGGAGCATATAATCAAGAAGAATTCTATAAACATGATGCAAGAGTAAATTCTGCGTATCCTGGAGTAGAAATGGATGATGAAATAAGGAACTATATGCAAAAGCTTGTTGAGTTTGATAATATGTTAGGTTTAATTATGGAAGAATTAGAAATTAACGGAGAACTTGATAATACATTATTCGCAATTTATCCAGATCATTTCCCTTATATGATGAATACTAATACGTATACTGAATATATTGGTGTTGAAAAGGATTCACTTGAAATAAGTAGACAAGAACTAATAATTTATGCAACTGATATGACTGGGGAAGTTATCAATAATCCTGGTTCTACAATTGATGTTACTCCAACTTTAATGAATATGGTAGATAGTTCTTTAATCTTTAAATACTTTTTAGGGACTGATTTATTCTCGAATGATGATAACTATATCCTCTTCAGTGATTTTACAATTACAGATGGTGTAAATTATCTTTATCTGAATAAAGAACTATTTGGAGACGAAGTACATTATGCAATCTTAGAAAGTGCTTTAGAACTTGAAATAAGGGCTTTAGAGATTCAAAAGAAGTTATTAATCATTGATTATTTCAAAATGTTAGTAGAGGAATAATGAAATTACAAAAAAAGATGAAAAAATTACAACATTCCTCTTTACAATTCAAGGGCGTTATATTATAATAAATAACGCTGAAATGTTTCGGTAGCTCAGCTGGATAGAGCAACGCCCTTCTAAGGCGTCGGCCGGGGGTTCGAATCCCTCCCGGAATGCCATTTTAAAGC
>JAOZRX010000063.1 GCA_029939945.1 Candidatus Izemoplasma sp.
ACATCTACTTTTTATTGGGTTCACTCTAAATTTGTGCTTTCTTTAAACGTTGAATCTAAATAACAATACGTCTCCGTCTTTAACAATATATTCTTTTCCTTCACTTCTAGATTTACCAGCATCTCTAGCACCAAGCTCACCATTATATTTTATATAATCATCATAAGCAATTGTTTCAGCTCTAATAAATCCTTTTTCAAAATCAGAATGAATAATTCCAGCACATTTCGGTGCCTTCATACCTTTTTTAAATGTCCATGCTCTTACTTCTTGTGGACCTGCTGTAAAATATGTTTCAAGTCCTAGAAGTTTATAACTTCTTTTAATCAGTTTTTCAAGACCTGTTTCTACAATTCCTAACTCTTCTAAAAACATTTCTTTTTCATCATCTTCTAATTCACCAAGTTCGGCCTCGATTTTTGCACTAATTACTACAACGTCGCTTCCTTCTTTAGCAGCAAATTCTTTAATTTTCTTAACATAATCGTTGTTATCAAAATCAGCAATTTCATCCTCAGAAATGTTAGCTACATAGAGCATTGTTTTTTGAGTTAAAAAGTTAAAATTCTTAATTAATGCTAATTCATTTTCGTTGAATTTTAGAGTCCTAATCGGCTTATTATCCATTAGAGTTCCTAATATCCATTTTAATGTTTTATACTCAAATACTGATTCCTGGTCAACATTGAGAACTGCCTTCTTCTCAATCTTCGGAATTCTCTTTTCTATTACTTCGATATCAGCAAAAATCAACTCTAGATTGATGGTCTCAATATCTCTTATTGGATCAATTGTTTCATCAATATGAGTTACATTATCATCATCAAAAGCTCTTACAACCTGCACTATTGCATCTACTTCTCTAATATGACTTAAAAATTTATTTCCAAGTCCTTCTCCTCGTGATGCTCCTTTAACAATTCCTGCAATATCTGTGAACTCAAATATCGTTGAGACTGTTTTCTTTGGCTGAACAAGTTCAGTTAATTTATCTAGTCTTTCATCTGGTACTTCTACTACTCCTACATTTGGATCTATTGTTGCAAATGGGTAGTTTGCAGCTAATGCTCCTGCCTTTGTAATTGCGTTAAATAGTGTTGATTTTCCAACATTTGGTAATCCAACTATTCCAGCTGTTAAACCCATATTATCATCTCCTTTAAATGCCTACATAATTTTACTTTATTTTAGTCCTTTTTTCAAGAAAAAAAGAGGAAAATCCTCTTTTAATCATCCGGATGTGTTCCAAGTGTAGCAGTATCAGAAATATAAATTACTCCGTCTCTAATATATCTAAGTTCTATCTCTTCTCCAACTTGAGAATTCAAGATAGCTTCTTTTAAATCATTAAAATTCATAACATCTCTAAATTCATCATATGATGAATTTTTATATCCAATAATTGTATCACCATCAATTAATCCAGCAGCTTCAGCAGCTCCACCTTCAGTAATTTCAACACAAACTCCATAATCTGTTCCACAAACATTTACTTGTGCATAAGTAGTAATGCCTAAGAATGGTCTTGTGACTATCCCATCATCTTCTAAATCCATTGTTATTCTTCTTACAGTATTTGATGGTATTGCAAATCCAATATTAGATACAAAGTCTTCGACTAATTTCATATTATTAATTCCGATTAACTCTCCATTTATATTAAGTAATGCTCCCCCACTATTACCAGGACTTATTGCTGCGTCATGTTGTAATAGTGTTGCATTAAACTCACCGTCTTCTACGTATCTTGTTAATCCACTAATGATACCCATAGTAACAGTACCATAGTATTCAAATCCTAAAGGATTACCAATTGCAAATACAAATTCTCCAAGTCCTAAGTCATAAGAATCAGCAATTGGAATTACTGAGAATTCCTCTTCTGATTCAAAAGTAAAAACAGCTAAATCAGTCGTAGGATCACTCCCAAGAATTGTAATAAATTCATTATCAATCTCAAATAGGATTCCGTTTTTTTCATAGACTACTGACATTAATATTGAGTCTTCAACAACATGATGATTTGTTACTGCGTAATATGTCGTTCCGATTTGTTTATATATTACTCCAGAACCTGATCCAGAACCTAATTCAGATGTGCTTATTACACCAATTACACCAGTTCTAGCAACACTTAACATTCCAGTTATAGCATCTTGGAAAGATCTTAAATCATAGATAGTATCAACAGTTGAATCAGGAATTAACTCCTCAATCATTGCTCTTAGTTCTTCTTCAGTATAGGCATTTAAAGTAGGATCATCATCAATGTCAACAACTGCTGGTGTACATCCTGACAAAAATACCGATAAAGAAATTGTAATTAATAATAGTATTTTTTTCATTTTATATTTTCTCCTTTATGTTGAAAAGTTTGTAAGCATTTTTTGAAGTTTGTTTAGCTACTTCACTAAATGGTAAGTTTCTTAATCTCGCTATTTCTTCAGCTACTAGTTTTACTCTCGCTGGTTCATTTGTTTTTCCTCTAAAAGGATGAGGTGATAAATAAGGTGCGTCAGTTTCGACTAATAATCTATCAAACGGAACCATTTCAGCAACTCTTTTAGGTATTTGAGCATTCTTAAATGTCACAGGACCTCCTAAAGATATATGTAATCCTAAATTCAAGAAATTAGTGGCCATTTCTGGGCTACCTGAATAACAATGCATAATGCCTTTTAAATTTCTATACTCACTTAATACATTATATGTTGCTTCACTAGCATCTCTCATATGTATAATGAGTGGTTTATCAAATTGAATAGATAATTCTATTTGTTTTTTAAAGACTTCTATTTGTTCATCAATAAAGTCTTTATCCCAATAAAAATCAAGCCCACATTCACCAACTCCAACCACTTTTTTATGATTCAACTGTTTTACTAGCAAATCATAATCAGTTGGTTTAATCTTTTTTGCATCTGTTGGGTGAAACCCGACTGTTGCATAGATAAAAGGATACTTTTCAGCGAGTTCGATTGCTCTTTTGTTTGTTTCTTTATCAAACCCAACAACTATCATAGTTTCAACCTTATTATCTAATGCTCTTTTTATAACTTCATCTAAATTATGATCAAACTTTTTTGAATTTAAATGTACATGTGTATCTACTAACATTTTCATCACCTATTTCATTATATCAAAATTATACAACAATTGTATGAAAATTTAGTGAAAAAGGCAACTAAAAAAAGAGACCGAAATCTCTTTTTATAAGTTTGTAATAGTTAAACTAAAATTATTTAATAATTTCAGCAACGATACCAGCACCAACAGTACGTCCACCTTCTCTAATAGAGAATTTAGTACCTTGTTCAAGTGCGATTGGGTGAATTAATTCTACAACCATTTCAACATCATCACCAGGCATAACCATTTCTACACCTGCAGGTAATTCTACAACACCTGTAACGTCTGTAGTTCTAAAATAGAATTGAGGACGATAGTTTGTAAAGAATGGAGTATGACGTCCACCTTCTTCTTTTGAAAGAACGTAAACTTGAGCTTTAAAGTTTGTATGTGGTGTAACACTTTTAGGTTTAGCTAAAACTTGTCCACGTTGAACTTCGTCTCTTGCAATACCACGAAGTAAAGCACCAATATTATCTCCCGCTTCAGCGCGATCTAATAATTTACGGAACATTTCTACTCCTGTACATACAGTTTCAATAGTTGGTTTGATACCAATAATTTCAACTTTTTCTCCTACTTTGATAGTTCCACGATCAACACGTCCTGTAGCAACTGTTCCACGTCCAGTAATACTGAATACGTCTTCAACAGGCATTAAGAATGGTTTGTCAGTTTCACGAACTGGATTATCAAAATAATTATCAACAGCGTCCATTAATTCTATAACTGTTTCTTCATATTTTTCATCACCTTGTAAGGCAAGTAATGCAGAACCTTGGATAATTGGAATGTCGTCTCCAGGGAAATCATATTCATCTAATAATTCACGAATTTCCATATCTACTAATTCAAGTAATTCATCATCATCAACCATATCTACTTTATTCATATATACGATTAATTTAGGTACACCAACTTGACGAGCTAATAAAATATGTTCTCTAGTTTGAGGCATAGGTCCGTCAGAAGCACTAACAACGATGATTCCACCGTCCATTTGTGCAGCTCCAGTAATCATATTTTTAACGTAATCGGCATGTCCTGGGCAGTCAACGTGTGCATAATGACGTTTTTCAGTTTCATATTCAACATGTGAAGTGTTGATTGTGATTCCTCTTTCTCTTTCTTCTGGTGCATTATCGATTGAGTCGAAATCTGCAGCTTGAGTATCTCCTACTCCTCTTTTTGCTAATACAGTTGCGATAGCAGCTGTTAAAGTAGTTTTACCATGGTCTACGTGACCAATAGTTCCAATATTCATATGTGGTTTATTTCTTACGAATTTTTGTTTTGCCATTTTGTTCTCCTCCTTAATAATTTCTTTTCTTATATTTTATCAAATTTATTTTATCGCATTATAACTTATAATGCAAGTTTTAATGTCAATTTATCCGTTACGTTTTTTAATAACTTCTTCAGCAATTGACTTCGGACATGTTTCATAATTCGAGAATTGCATCGTGTAGTTTCCACGTCCTTGAGTGTTTGATCTTAAACTTGTAGCATAACCAAACATTTCTGCAAGTGGTACTTTCGCTGTGATTTGTTGAGCGTTACCACGTTGTGATTGCCCTTCAATTCTACCACGGCGACTTGTTAAATCTCCAATTACATTTCCTAAATAATCATCCGGTATAATTGCATCTACTAACATAATTGGTTCAAGTAAAATAGCTCCACATTTATCTTTTGCTTTTTTAAGCGCCATTCCTGCGGCTACTTTAAATGCCATTTCATTTGAATCTACATCATGGTATGAACCATCAAATAATGTAGCTTTTAAATCGATTAATGGATACCCTGCAACAATTCCGTTATCTAAAGATTCAGCTAGCCCTTTTCCAACAACAGGAATATATTCACGAGGTACTGATCCACCAACAATTTTATCAAGATATTCAAATCCTTTATCAGGGTTTGGTTCGAATCTAATCCATACATGTCCGTATTGTCCACGTCCACCAGATTGTCTAACAAATTTCCCTTCAATTTCTGCTGATTTTGTAAT
>JAOZRX010000031.1 GCA_029939945.1 Candidatus Izemoplasma sp.
CCCATGAAGCCCCTTCTTCAAATTGAATTTTCAATTAAGTGGGGGAGTATTCACTTTAATAATCATTAAATCCGTTTTCTAGTATATAAATATTTCTGAAGCCACTCTTAGTTAATTTCTTAGCTATACGATGACTTTTCTTCCCGTTATTACAGTAAATATAGATAGATAAATCTTTTCTAAGTTTAGAATATTTCGCTGTCAATTGTCGACTTGTAAAATTACGAGCACCTTTTACTTTGCTTTTTTCGAATTCATCTTTTTTACGAACATCAATAAGCTGTCCTTTACGCATGTTATCTTTAAAATCCTTTTTATTAATAATATGAATTGAACTATGATCAATATTTTTTCTTGAGACGATAAATAATCCCATTGCTAGTCCAACTACAACAGCTATCGCCGCAGACCAAAAATCCATATAACCACTCCTAACTAAAGAAATTATAAATGTAAATAGATATTATGTCAATGAGTGTGTGATTTTTAGATTAATTTATTGTATAATAAATATACCATAATAAATTTATCTTTGGAGGTGGAGTTATGGATTTTTTTCCGAGTCATTCACTAGAATTAACTAATCTTTTTTGGTTCCCTTTAGTCTATGGATTATTGAGTTTAATAGTTATGAGAAGTATTAGTAAAGAAGGGAAAAAGAGGATTTTAACCTTCCCAAAATATGAAAGTAAATTATCTAAATTTTTTTCTTTGGGATTTATGCTTCTTTTTGGCAAATTAATTATCATTTACTCTGTTTTCGTACCAATAAAATTTAATTCAGTTTATTTTTATATTGGAATACTTATTTTTAGCGTTGGAATAATTAGTTCTGTTTATGCGATGTATACATTTTCTAAAGCTGATTTAAGTAGGCCAGTCACTACTGGCATATATAAGTATTCAAGACATCCAATGCAAGTGATGTACTACTATTCTTGGATTGGATTAGGCTTGATTTCCGGTACTTGGATAATTATTATCTATGCAGTTATATTCCCGTTTTTAACTATTCCTTCTTTAATCGCTCAAGAAGAAGATTGTATCCAAAAATATGGAGAAGAATATCTTAAATATTTAAAGATAACTCCAAGATTTCTTATAATTAAATAATAGAGTTGATTAAAAGATAGACAAATAGGGAAATATTATATATAATATTATCTATGATTAGGAGTGAGAAATATGATTTCAACAAACAATTTTAAAACAGGAGTAACAATTCAAAGTGATGGGAACCTATATTCAGTTATAGAATTCCAACATGTTAAACCAGGAAAAGGTCCTGCGTTTGTAAGAAGTAAACTTAGAAATTTGCGTACAAATGCAGTTTTAGATAAAACTTGGAGAGCAGGAGAAAAAGTAGCACCAGCACATATTGATAAAGATAAAATGAATTATTTATATGCGATGGGTGAAATTCATGTATTTATGAATAACGAAAGTTATGAACAAATTGAGATTCCACAACAAAATATTGAACAACAATTAAATTTTATTGTTGAGGGTATGGAAGTAAACGTAATTAGTTTCGAAGGTGAAATTTTAGGAGTAGATATTCCTGAAAAAGTAACTTTGCTAGTTGCAGAAGCAGACCCTGCAGTTAAAGGAAACACTGCAACAAGTGCTACAAAAGATGCAATATTAGAAACAGGATTTAAAGTTCAAGTTCCATTATTTGTTAATCAAGGTGATAAAATCGTTGTTAACACAAGTACTGGAAAATATGATACAAGAGCATAAAGGAGTGAATTAAATTGGATTATTCCGCCATGTATTTACTGAGTATTACAGATGTTTCATTAATAACAATAGGTTTTATAGTAGTTTTATTAGCTGTTTCTAGTTTCTTTTCAATGAGCGAAACAGTATTTTCTAGTGTAAATGTTATTAAACTTAAAATGTCTATTGAGGATTCAAAAAAAGGAAGTAAAAAAGCACTTTGGATCACAGAACATTTTGATTTAACTTTATCAACAATTTTAGTAGGGAACAACCTAGCAAATATCGCATTAGTTACTGTGAGTGTTGGGGTATTTTCGCAAATATTTGTTGATAATGAAACGTTAGTTAATATTTTAAATACGGTTGTAATGACAACGATTGTTTTAATTTTTGGAGAAATAGTTCCTAAGAGTTTTGGGAAAAATAATTCTGAACGTGTTGCTTTAAGAATTAGTGGATTACTTTATTGGATTATTAGAATTATGAAGCCAATAACTTGGATTTTCTTAAAAATTAATGAATGGATCATTAAGGATAAAAAGCAAAAAGTAAGTGTTACTGGAGATGAACTAGAAACAATTATTGATACAATGGAAGAAGAAGGATCAATAGATGAAGATGAAGCCGAAATGCTTCAAAGCGTTTTAGATCTTAATGATAAAAAAACTTATGAAATAATGACTCCACGAGTTGATATGATTGGAATTGAAGTAAATGATAGTATCGAAGAAATAAAAGAAGTATTTTTTAAGTATCAATTTTCAAGATTACCAGTGTATGAAGAAAATCGTGATAACATAATTGGTGTTTTATATGAAAGAGATCTCTTTACTAAATTAATCAAAGGTGAAGAAGTTGACGTTAGAAAACTAATGAAAGTACCATTTTTTGTTTCAACATCAATGCGTATTGATACTTTAATTGAATCACTTCAAAGAGAAAGTTTTCATTTAGCTATCGTTAGTGATGAGTATGGTGGAACTAGTGGTATTGTTACTATGGAAGACGCTTTAGAAGAACTAGTCGGTGAAATATACGATGAACACGATGAAGTAGAAGACGAATATATTAAACAATTAAAAGAATTTAAATATGGGATAAAAGCAGAAATTGATCTAGAGGATTTATTTGATGATTTAAAATTAGGTAACCCTCCAAAATCACATTATTCTAGTTTATCAGGTTGGCTTTATGATATGTTAGAAGAAATCCCTGAGGTTGATGACTCTTATAGTTATGTCCAAGAAATTGTTAATTATAACCATGATGAAGAAGAACCAAGAAAATTATTACTTAAATTTGTTGTTAAAGACATAAAAGAAAGACGTATTACTTATGTTCATTTAACAATTGAAGAAAATACTAAACAATAAAAGAGGGCTACCCTCTTTTATTATTGAAAGTAGGAGGTGAAAGAAGTGGAGAGACTACAAAAAGTAATCGCAAATAGTGGTTATACATCAAGAAGAAAAGCAGAAGATTTAATTGTTCAAGGTAAAGTGAAAGTGAATGATAAAATCGTCACAGAACTAGGTACAAAAGTAACTAATAAAGATATTATTCATGTTGAAGGAAAACTTATAGGAATAGAAGAAAAAGTCTACTATCTTCTTTATAAGCCTGAAGGATATGTCAGTACTACAAATGACGAGTTTGGTCGAAAGACAGTAATGGATTTAGTTCCTAGTACTAAAAGAGTTTACCCTGTAGGTAGACTAGATTATGATACATCAGGAGTTTTATTATTAACTAATGATGGTGAATTTACAAATTTAATGACAAGTCCTAAAAATCATGTTGAAAAAGAGTACAGTGTTAAATTATCAGGATTACTTCGAAAAGAAGAATCAACAAGGATTTGTAGAGGAATAAAACTTGATACTTACACTACAAAAAAAGCTAGAATTAAAGATGTAGCATATAATAAAAAGAATCTAACAACTTTAGCTACAATTACCATAACAGAAGGTAAGTACCATCAAGTTAAGAAAATGTTTGAAGCAACTGGACACAAAGTATTAAAACTTAAAAGGATAAGATTTGGTGTTGTAACACTTGATAATATGCGCATTGGTGAATATAGATTAGTGAAACCATATGAGTTAAGACAGTTAAGAGTTTTAGTTAAATAGCACTTTGTGAAAATAAGGTGTTTTTAATGAAATGTATATCTTAGATATAATATTTTAAATATATTATGATATTACTATGTTTTTTGATATAATATAAAATGATTGTGAAGAGGTGATTTCATGAACTACATCCAAATAGCTATTGATGGTCCGGCTGGTGCTGGAAAAAGTACAATAGCTAAATTAATTGCTAAACACCTAAATTACATTTATATTGATACAGGAGCAATGTATCGAGCAATAACATTAAAAGCAATGAATTTAGGAATTGATTTAAGTGATGAAAGAAGATACGATTTTGTGAATTCCACAAAATTTGTGTTTTTGGACTCTTCATTATATATGGATGGTATTGACGTTTCTCATGAAATTAGAAAACCAATCGTTTCAAACAATGTATCTTTAGTATCCTCGTTTTTTTCAGTTAGAAAAGATTTAGTTGCGATGCAACAAAAAATGGCTGAAAAAAATAATGTTGTAATGGACGGTAGAGATATTGGTTATAAAGTTTTACCGGAAGCTAAATATAAATTTTTCTTAACAGCTTCAATAGCTAAACGAGCCGAGAGAAGACATTTAGATAATTTGGATAGAGGTATTATTAGTGATCCATTTAAACTTGAAATTGAGATTGAAAGAAGAGATTACTTAGATACAAATAGAATACATTCTCCATTAAAAGCAGCTGAAGATGCTATTAAGATTGATACTTCAGATTTAAATATTGAACAAGTAGTAGATTTAATCATACAAAGAGTTAGAGAGGAAGAATAACATGGATTTTAAAATGAATAAAGTTAAAGTAGGAATGATTATTGAAGGAGTAGCTTTTAAAGTAACTGAGGAATCGGTTTATTTAGATATTCAAGCTTTTACTGAGGGAGTTATCCATAAGAAAGCAATGTCTTTAGATGGAAACACACCTTGTACTGAATTGTGTAAAGAGGGAGATATTGTAAAAGCTAAGATAAATCGTATTGACTTTGATGACCAACAAATCTTACTTTCAAGACTCGATATCTTAAGAAATGAAAATAGAGATAAATATGGTGATTTAGCTGGAAAAAGCAATAGAATTAAAGCAAAGGTGAAAAAAGTCACTAAAGGTGGATTAGTTTTAGCAAACAAAGATGTTGAATTCTTCATGCCTTTATCACAAATTGATATTAAAAGAGTAAACGCAGAAGACTTCCAAGGAATGACACTAGAATGTAAAGTTATTGAAATGGATAACCGTAAAATTGTTGTTTCTAGAAAAAGAGTTTTAGAAGAAGATTTACGTGCTAACAAACAACAAGAGTTTGACACATTAAAAGTTGGACAAGTGGTTGATGGAACGATTACTAAAATAACTGATTTTGGAGCATTTGTTTCTTTAGGATATAATGAAGGATTAGTTCATATCTCGCAAATCTCTCATCATCAAGTTGCTAAAGTAAGTGATGAGTTAACTGAGGGAGAAACTGTTAAAGTTGAAATCATTAAACTAGAGAAAAAACGTATTGGATTAAGTATTAAGAAATTACTTGAAACTCCTTGGAAACTATATTCAAAAGACCATAAAGTTGGCGATAAAGTAACAGCTAAGATAGTTCGTAAAATGGCTAAAGGAATGCTTGCTGAGGTTTCTAAAGACGTTATTGGAATGATTAGTAGTTATGACTATTCATGGGATCCGAAAACAAACCTAGCTGGAGAAGTTGAAGTAGGAGATACTCTTGAACTTCAAATCACAAGTATTGATGTTGATGCTAGAAAAATGGGATTATCCAAAAAACATTTATCTTATAATCCTTGGAACGATGTAACTATTAAAGAAGGAGAAGAAGTTTCAGGAACAGTTGAAGAACTTCAATCTCGTGGAGCAATAGTTAAAATTCAGGGTGTAAAAGCATTTTTACCAGTTGGTGAAATCAAAGAAGGTAGAGTTAACCAAGCAAGCGACGTTTTAAAATTTGAAGAAGTAGTTAAGGTTGTCGTACTTGAAGTAGATAAAAGAAAATGGAAAATGGTTGTTAGTATTAAACAGTTACATGAACAAAAACAGAAAAAAGAATTTGCAGATTATTTAAAAACAGAAGAAAAAGCAAAAACAACAACTTTAGGAGATCTTTTCGGAGATAAACTTAAAGAATTCAAATAAAAAGGTTTTGGTATTATGTTACCTACGGTGGCAATAGTTGGTAGACCTAATGTTGGTAAATCAACACTATTTAACAGAATTATTGGTAGTCGTTTAGCTATTACTGATGATGAACCTGGTATTACAAGGGATCGTCTATATAGTAAAGGTGAATGGTTAACAAGACAATTTAATGTAATTGACACAGGTGGTATCGACTTTGAAGATGCCCCTTTTGTTCATGAAATAAAATCACAAACAGAAATTGCAATGGAAGAATCAGATTTAATAATTCTTGTATGTGATATTAGAACAGGAATAACTGATGAAGATATGTTTATTGCAAGAATGTTATATAAAGCAAAAAAACCAGTAGTTATAGCTTTAAATAAAGCAGACGATATCTTACTCACAGATACAATGTATGAGTTTTATTCTTTAGGTTTAGGAGATCCAATTCCAATTAGTAGTAAACATGGTGTTGGTATGGGAGATTTACTTGATAAAGTAGTTCATGAGCTACCTGTAATTGATGATGTTGATTATGATGAATCAAAGATTAAATTATGTTTGATTGGAAGACCAAATGTAGGGAAATCATCATTAACAAATGCTCTTCTAGGAGAAAAAAGAGTTATTGTTTCTGAAATATCAGGAACAACTAGAGACTCAATTGATAGCTTATTCACATATAATGATCAAGATTATGTTGCAATTGATACAGCCGGTCTTAGAAAAAGAGGGAAAGTATACGAGAATGCTGAAAAATATTCAGTTTTAAGAGCACTTAGTGCAATCGATAGAGCAGACATCTGTTTAATTTTAATTGACGCAGAAACAGGCATTAGAGAACAAGATAAAAAGATAGCTGGTTACGCAGTTGATGCTGGTAAAGGGATTGTCCTAGTTGTTAATAAATGGGACACAGTAGAAAAAGATTCTAAAACAATGAATCGATGGGAAAAAGAAATCAGATCACATTTTCAGTTTATTACTTACGCTCCTATGATTTTCTTATCAGCACTTACAAAACAAAGAGTAAATACTTTATTCCCACATATAAAACAAGCATACGAAAACTATAATAGGAGAGTACAAACTAGTGTAATCAATGATGTTATTGTTGATGCAATGTATGTTAACCCCCCTAAAAAACATAATGGACAAGTTCTTAAAGTTTATTATGTTACTCAAGTAGCTAGTAAACCACCAACATTTGTATTATTTGTTAATGATGAAAATGTAATGCATTTCAGCTATGGAAGATATTTAAAAAATCGCTTACGTGAATCGTTTAATTTTGAAGGAACACCAATAAAATTAATATTAAGAAAGCGTGATTAAGATGAAAATAACTGTAATCGGTGGAGGATCTTGGGGACTAGCTTTATCAAAAGTTCTAAGTGATAACAATCATGAAGTATTAGTTTATGATGTTAATGATAAGATTGTTGATAAAATTAACAACCTTCATATTTGTTTACAACTTAATGAAAATATACCTGAAGATATTATTGCAACTAACAATATAAAAGAAGCTGTTAATTTTTCAGATACAATGCTTTTTGTAGTGCCTACAAAAGTATTGCGTCTTGCAATTATGGATATTTTAAAATATTTAGAAACTCCAAAACTTTTTGTTAACGCTGCAAAAGGGATTGAACCAAGCACATTTTTAAGAATTTCAGAGATTTTCGAAGAAATGATTCCTTCAAAATACTTAAAAGGTTTTGTATCTTTAAGTGGACCAAGTCATGCTGAAGAAGTTATTAAAGGATTACCAACGGTTATTACTGCTTCAAGTGAAAATAAAGAAGATGCAGTTTTTGTACAACATCTATTTCATAATACAGATTACTTTAGAGTTTACTCATCAACTGATTTAAAAGGAGCAGAGATGGGTGGAGCCTTGAAAAATATCTTTGCATTAGCTTCTGGGTTAATCGCTGGTAAAGGATTAGGAGATAACGCAAGAGCTGCCTTAATCACAAGAGGGCTTGTAGAAATGCGTAAATTTTACGAAATTTATGGTGCAGATACAAAAAGTTTGATGGGATTAACAGGAATTGGAGATTTAATTGTAACTTGCACAAGTGAACATTCTAGAAATTATCAAGCGGGTTATAAAATAGGTAATGGTAAGGATTTAGAAGAAACTCTAAATTCAATGACAATGGTTGTAGAAGGAATTAGAACTTGTGAAGCAGCTTATAAATTTTCACAAGAGAAAAATTTAGATATGCCTATAATTAGCGCTATTTACGAAGTTCTTTTTAATAAAATGGATCCTTCTGTTGCTACTAAAATGCTTCTTGGAAGAAGTTCAAAGGAAGAGTAAAAAATACCCATATATGAATTTTTATTCATTTGAAAGGGCTTTTGATTAGGTATATAGCCAAGCATAGATATTGACCACAAATTTTAGAAATTTGTGGTTTTTGTATGGGATAATGTATAAAAGCCTTGCAATGAAGCCATAAACTTGCTATAATGTAGTTAGTAAAAATTTAAAAGGAGGTAATGGAATGAACAAAACTGAATTAATCGCAAGAATCGCTGAAGTGTCAGGATTAACTAAGAAAGATTCTGAAAATGCATTAAATTCTACTTTAAAATCAATTCAAGAATCTTTAGTGGCAGGAGAAAAAGTTGTACTTACAGGTTTCGGTACTTTTGAAGTTAGAGATCGTAAAGCAAGAGTGGGTCACAACCCTAGAACTAATGAAAAAATTAATATTCCTGCACAAAAATCACCTGCTTTCAAAGCTGGTAAAGTTTTAAAAGACGCAGTTAGATAAAAATTTATACGAAATAAAAAAAATACGACATTAACTGTGGTATTTTTTTTTGATTTGTGGTATTTTTTTTATGTACATAAAGGAAGTGATTGCGATTAATTTAGACAAATATTTGCATTTTGGGAACGGAATAAGTAGTTCCATTTTTATTGCTGTATTACAAAATGACACTAAATACATTGTTAAATACTATGAATCTGGAAGCGATATGTTAATAGTAGATGCTAGATTACAGACATTACTTCATCTAGCTGCTAGAAATAAAGCTGTACTTTCAATGGAATTACTCCTTTTATTAGGATTAGATCCAAATATAGGAGATAAATATGATGAAACACCACTTCATATAGCTTCATTTATGGGATCAACTGAACTAGTTAAATTACTTCTTGATAATAACGGAAATCCAAACAGTGAAAATAATTCAGCGCAAACACCACTTCATAAAGCTTCTTTTAAAGGAAGTGTTGAAGTAATCAACCTATTACTTAATTATCACGCTAATATTTACGCTGTAGACGAGAATCACACTTCAATGATTCAATACGCCGTAAGAAGCAAAAAGATTAAGGCAGTTAAATTTTTGCTTGAAAGAGGAGCAATCATTAACTCTCTTGATTTAATAAAACAATCTGTTTACCATTATGCTGCTAGATATTCAACTGTTGATATCGCAAGATATCTTATTGAAAAAGGAGTAAATCCCTATTCAAAAACACAATACCTTTATACACCACTGCATTTATCAGTTGATCATCCTGATTTTGATATGGTAAAACTATTCTTAAGACATGGATTAACTAGTTATGATAAAAATAAATTTAATCAATCACCGTATGATAGAGCAATACTTAAAAATAGTTATGAATCTATTGAGATATTCAATCGCTTAAAAAATGATAAAAATTATCAAGCACAACTTAGACAAAATCCTCTTACATTAAGTATCGTAATGAATGAATTCGATAGAGCTGAAAGTTTGATTCCTATTTCAGATGTAAATAAAAAAGATATCTTTGGTAATACCGCTATATTTTACGCTATTATGAATAATGAATCTTATTTAGTTGAGAAACTAATAAAACATAACGCTTCAATACATAATGTAGATAGATGGAATTGTGATGCATTATATTACGCTACTATCGTTGGAGATATTGAAACAATTAAACATATTCAAAATGAGAATGTCGATTATTCTAAAAAATATAATGGGTATACAGTACTAGAAATTGCAATGTACAACCATGATTTAGATGTTTATGAAGTATTAAAAAAAGGTTCACTTTTAAAGTGATCCTTTTACATTGTGAATAAGAATATAATTGAAATTAAATTAAGTAGTAAGTGAACAATGATAGGAGCAAATAGGTTTTTCTTTGCAACTAAGTAAATTACTCCAAGTACACAGCCTAGTGATCCATAAATGAGAATTTGTTCAAAGTCACCTGATGTAACATGAATTAATCCGAAAATTAATCCACTAACTAATACAGCTATTGTAGCGAAAAGAATTTTTTTTCTTTTTATTTTTTTACTTCCGTCATCGAACTCAACTTCAAAATGGAAGAGGTTTAATATTGCTTTTCGAAAGACAAATTCTTCAACCAAAGGGGCAAAGATTACTGTGAAAAGGATTAAAGATATTCTATCAAACAATTTACCATCAAGTAATTGAGTTAGTTGATCTTGATTTTCAGAAGTATCACTAATTCCAAGTGATTGTAAGATAAGACTACTAATAATTGATACTGCATATAAACTAAATATCCCAATTGCAATAACTGAAACTAATCTATTTCTATCTCTAATCAATTCTTTTGTTTGCTCCCAAAAATACTTTTTATAGACTATAATAAATATCATAAATAGCATCAAATACCATACTAAATTTGAGATGCTACTATAAGTTATAAATAAATCATCATCAGTTCTTAATAAAGGGTTTATATCAATTGCAATTAATTGTCCAATTGCTAAAAGAAACATTGATCCAATATAGATAAGGATAATTCTAAAGTTATCTTTGTTTTTAGTCATAATACCACTCCTAATGACAATTATATCATAATATTGTATAATTGTAATATGGAATATACCTAATAATTATTTGACATATGTGTATTAAGTTGGTATTATATAAAAAGCCAAGAAAACAATTATAAATAAGGTTAAAAATCTAATGAAATAAGGGTGATTACAATGGCAAAAAAATCATTTGCAGTTATTGGAATGGGACGCTTTGGACAAAGCGTTGTTAAAGAGCTAATAAAAAAAGATGTAGATGTTTTAGTTATTGATAAAGATCCAGAATCAATTGCTAAGATGAGTAAAATAGCAACTCATGCTGTTACTCTAGATACTACTGATGCTGTTGCTTTGAAAGAAGTAGGTATTTCTAGTATTGATCATGTAGTAGTAGCAATAGGTGAACAATTACAAAGTAGTATTTTAACAACTTTAATTCTAAAAGATTTAGGTGTTAAAAAAGTTACTGTTAAAGTTCAAAACTCAGATCATGCAAAAGTAGTTCTTAAACTTGGAGCTGATGAAATCATTCAACCAGAACAACAATCTGGTAAAAGATTAGCTAGTAAAATAGTATCTGATAATGTACTAGATTATATTGACTTAAATGAGAGTCATAGTTTTATTGTTGTTAATGCAACTGAAAAGATTATTGATTCAACAATCATTAATCTAGATGTTAGAAATAAATTCAATATAAATGTAGTAGCAATTAGAAGAAATGGAGATATCATAATTCCAACCGCGTCAGATGTAATTGAGACTGGGGATCAACTTCTACTAATTGGTAAAAATACTGATTTAGACAAATTCAATAGTTGGTTAAGAAAATAACCTGAAACAGCTTATTTTATAGATATACTGATTAATATCTATATGTTAAAATCTTTATATGTAAAGGGGTTTGACAACATGTACGCACAAAGAAAAAATACATTAAGAAGAAAACTAAAGAAATCTATTCTAATACAAATTGTCTTTTTTGTGATTCTATTATTTGTTATCAGTTTTTCAATAATATTTAGTATTGATGTTACTCCAGCAATTGTATTATGTGGATTAATGCTTGTTTTCATGTATTTTTTAACCATTTATTATCTTTATAGAATTACCGATTATATGTAAAAAACAGATGTTAAATGGGTTGACATTTATCAATTACAATAATTTCTTTTATTAGTTTGTATTAATTATCAAAACATTTGTAGAGTTCAGTTTAATAATTGAACTCTTTTTTTTGATTTTTTATTAATTGTATTATTGTGATGAACTACTATGAAATAAATGATAGAATTAAGTTGTTCAAAGAAATAGTTCACTAAGATTCTATAAGGAGAATATTATGGAAGCAATGTTGTATGAAAAGTTATCTAATAATAGAGTTAAGTGCTTAGTATGCAATCATTATTGTATTCTTAAAGATGGGCAAAGAGGTATTTGTGGAGTTCGTGAGAATAAAAAAGGAATAATGGAAGCATTAAATTATGGGTTGACAGTAGCTAATGGTATTGATCCTATTGAGAAGAAACCGTTAAACCATTTTTTGCAAGGAACAAGAACGTATTCATTCGCAGCAGTAGGATGTAATATGATTTGTCCTTGGTGTCAAAATTACGCTATTTCGCAAAGCCCAAAACCATACAAACAAGTTATTGGAACAAAAACATCACCAAAAGAACATGTAAGAAGGGCGATTTATTATCAATGCCCTTCAATCTCATATACATATTCTGAACCAACTATTTTTATTGAATATGCATATGAAGTGATGGTACTTGCAAAAAAGAAAAATCTGAAAAATATATGGGTAACAAATGGATATATGTCAAAAGAAGCATTGAAGTTAATACTACCTTATTTAGATGCTGCAAATGTAGATTATAAAGGGAATAGCGACATCTATGAGAATTATTGCTCTGGGAATGGAAAAGCTATTTTGGAAAATATGAGGATTATGAAAAAAGCTAATGTTCATCTCGAGGTTACAACATTAATTATTCCAAGATTAAATGATAAATTAGAAGACTTAAAAGATATTGCTAGTGATTTAGTTAAATATTTAGGAGAAGATACTCCATGGCATATTAGTAGATTCTTTCCAGCTTATAAAATGAAAGATACACCAATAACACCGATTAAAACACTGAAAATGGCTGAAGAGATTGGCCTTAATGCCGGGTTAAAAAATATATACTTGGGAAATGTTTAAGTTAAGGAGGAAATAAAATGTCAATAATTGCTACATTTATTGTTCCACATCCACCATTGATTATTCCTAAAATAGGTCATGGAGAAGAACGAAAAATTCAAAATACAATTGATTCGTTTTATAAAATTGCAAAAGAAATCGCTAAAATTCAACCAGATACAATTATTATTTCATCACCACATGCTCAGTTATACTCAGATTATTTTCATATTTCACCACAATCTTCTGCAAGAGGTAATTTCTCTAATTTTGGTGCACCACAACTTGTCTTTAATACAGAATATGATGAAGAATTAGTTAAACAAATTTCAAGAGAAGCAACATTGCAAGGCATTAAAGCAGGAACTGAGGGGGATCTAAATCCGTCTTTAGATCATGGCACAATGGTACCATTATACTTCATAAATCAACATTATAAATCATATAAAATAGTTCGTATTAGTCCATCAGGACTATTACTACTGGAACATTATAAACTGGGTAAACTGATTCAATCAGTTATACCAAAAGATAAAAAAGTTGTTTGGGTAGCAAGTGGTGATTTATCACATAAACTAAAAAAGGATGGTCCTTATGGATGGATAAAAGAAGGACCATTATTTGATAAAGAAATAACTGAAGTCCTAAAAAAAGGTGATTTCAACAGATTACTCACTTTCAATCCTCATACAGTATCAAAAGCTGCTGAATGTGGATTAGGTTCATTCATTATGATGGCTGGGGCAGTAGATGGTTATCAAGTTTTGCCAAACTTGTTATCATATGAAGGTCCTTTTGGAGTTGGATATGCTGTTGCTATGTTCAAAGTTCTAGAACAAGATAAATCTAGAATGTTTGATCGTTTATATGAACAAAATGAGATAGATAGTATTGAATCAAATAGACATATTGAAAATCCTTATATTAAGTTAGCTAGAGAGAGTTTAGAATATTACTTAAAACATAAGAAAATAATGCCTCTACCAAAAAATCTTACGAGTGATTTTAAGAATAAAAAAGCAGGAGTTTTTGTATCTATTCATAAGCATAACCAATTACGAGGATGTGTTGGAACTACAATGCCAACTACTAATTGTGTCGCTAATGAAATTATTCAAAACGCAGTTAGCGCAGGAATAAGAGATCCAAGATTCACTCAAGTAAGAAAAAAAGAACTAGCATATTTACAATATAAAGTAGATATCTTACTTCCTCCTGAACCTATTGAATCCATTAAAGAACTAGATATAATAAAATACGGTGTAATTGTTAGACACAACTATAAAACAGGATTATTACTTCCTAATCTTGAAGGAATAGATACTGTGGAAGAACAAGTCTCAATTGCTAAAAGAAAAGCGGGTATAAGAGACAATGAAATAGTAAAATTAGAACGTTTTGAAGTTATAAGATATAAATAAAAAAATGCACCTATCTATTATAGATTGGGTGCATTTTTAAGTTAATTACTCATTATAAACTATCAAAAAATATTTTGTTGTTATGCTTTTTCTTAAGAAGACTAATTGTTCTAATAAAAGGGAGAGACACAAATACAATATAAGATATCATAAAACCATTATAAAATGTATTTTGGGATAAGTTAATATATTCATAGAACCCCTCAGTATCTGGAATACCTATAAAATTTTTCTGTGGTTCATTAGTTTCTTCAAATGTTCTCAATATGGAATTATTTTCAATTGCTATAAGTATATCATCAACTTTATTGAAAACAACGTAATCATTTAAACATTCATCACATATAATTCCAATATTTAATTCGGTTCCTAGTGTATCGATTTCTTTAAAAACCTCATAATTATTTCCGAAGATAAACGTATTAGATTTAGTGTTAAAACGAGAAAAAGTTCTACTACCAACACCAATAGATTTAATATTGAAGGAAGGATCTACTTCAAATAATTCACTTGCGGTTAAGTGTTCACGGAAATACATTTTATTATCTATTTTTGCAAGATTAACTATATCATAAAATATTGGTTCATTTACCTCTAAATCGAATGAGGTAGTATCTGATTTGCCAATAAATAACTTACCATATTCAATCTCATCTTCCAAAATATAATATAGTTCTCCATCCATATACTCAATCTCTTTGATATAGTATCCTTCTATTTCATGAAACTCCATAGTAGTACCATTAATTATTAATATTCCCGAAGTAGATAATTTGTCAAAATACCCATATTTAATCTTTTCTAATGCGAAATAATAAATATTATTGTTGATTGAAAAATCTTTAGTTTGGAAAAGATCAAAATTACCAGATACTCCATAGCCTAGATTAATTCTATGGACTTCTTGTCCTGTTACTAAATTGTATAAAACTGTTTCATATTCAAAAGTATTATCATCATTTTCATAGAATAATGAAAGCAATATATGATTATCCTTTACTTGCTCCATGTAAACTGAATCTGCATCAGGATAAGCAAGTTGGATATCAAATATCAAATTAAAATCAGTGTCATAGATTTTTATATCTTCAGATTCATAAAAAACTTCACAATAATAATCATCACAAGACTCTAGACTGCTAAAATTGTAACTTGAAATGTCTTGAGTAGAAGTAAGCTCATAACTTGTTTCACCTGCTATAGGTAGAAAGAAACTTGAATAGTAATCAATATTGTTTTCAAGTGAATCGTCTATTATTCTAAAACTTCCTCCAAAAACCGGATTTGAAAACAAGACAGTCAAAGCAACAATTAAAACTGGTACAATTGTAATCCTTAATACATTTTTTATTCCAGTATTGCGATATGGATTGAAGGCTGGTTCATAACTATTGTAGATATCTTCTTTGTATTCTTTAACTCTTTGAACATAGGTTTCATTAGTCAAATAATTGAAAATATAAGAATATCGATTTTCTTTGTATTTATGTCCGATTAGTATTTTTAGAAGATGTCCAAACAAAAATATAAATAATAATCCATATATAGTATTAGCAATACTAAGTTGCTCTACTAGTGATTTTTCAAATATAAGAATACGGAAAATAAAACCAAGTGGGAATACAAGAAATGCGGACAAAGTAAAAACTCTAATAATGTTTTTAAGGTTCATCATTATGGAGTTCTTAGCAATTAGTTTATTTTCAAGTTCATATAATACATCTGGATTGTGGGCTAAACATGCTTTGAAAAACTCATGGTTGCAAAGTATATGAAATGTATTTCCATCATATATAGTTAAAGGAGAAGAATAAGATGAAAAATCTTCTTTTTTTTGATAAAAATTAATATCTTTATGTGAACCTGAATATTTTCGGTATAGCTTGCTATTTTGAAATATGTTCTTCATGTATTTGTTCATTTGAGTACCCTTATCATCTTTCATGAGTATCTTATATTATTTCCGCTTCCGCATTATTATATCATATAATACAATAATAATATACTATACTTTTATGTAGTTTACAGTCTTGTAAATATGGAACTAAAAGTGATATAATGCTAGTTGTAAATAAAAAAATCGTATGTAGAGGTGATTTCATGGTAGAAAAATTGAAAATTAGTGAAGCTAACTTATCTATTTTAGGAATACTAATAAGAGTTGCGAGACTTAAACAAGGATACTCATTGAGAAATCTTTCTTCTTTAACTCAATTTTCGCATACTTTGATATCAAATATTGAAAAAGGAAAGCAAATACCTTCAGAAGAAACATTAATTGATATATTTAAGGTTTTAAAATTGAAATTATTTACTTCTAAAAATATTGAAGAAGAAATGACATACTATTTCAATACAATATTTTCACATATAATAAATCACCACTATGAATTAGCTGAAAAGTTAGTTAAAGAGATGGAAAAAAATAGTCATCAGTATGAGAACAGTTATGAAGTTGTAAATTACTTCATTATTAGATGTTTGTTTTATTCGATAACAAATACTGATTTAGAAGAAAAAGAAGAAAGAATATCTCAATATGGGAAAGTATTTGAATTGTTTAATCCTAAACAGAAACAACTTCTCTATTTTATTAAAGGACTAGATTATTTAAATGATGATAATTACAAATTAGCTAGTGATAATTTTGAAATGGCAATTAAAATTGGAGATAGAGATATTAACTCATTAATAAAAGAGTATCTTGTTAAATCATATATTGATCAATATAAGTTTACTGATAGTGTATCAATTGCTCAAACAGTAATTGAAGATTTTGAGGAAAAGACTATTTATATTCGAGCAATGAATTGCAGGCTATTAATTGCGAGAGTCTATTTAAAAATATTGAAACTTGATGAAGCAGAGAAACTTATTTCTTATGTAGAGTCATTTGCTATGCAATATAAGGTTGATATTTTACTTGACAAGTGTCATATTCTTAAATCTGAAATTTTATTCTTCAAATTAGATTATAAAGAAGCTACAAAGGAATTAAATCTTAGTAAATTAAAAGATTCAAAAGATGTTACATTCTTAAAATTTAGGATATTACTAATGAGTAAGGCTAGTCATTTATTTGATTATTATTATGATGTAATGAATAATAAAAAAGAAAACATAACTACAAAGGATTATCTTTTGATAAAGGTCTTAATGATGTGGATCAATATAGAAGTTAGAAATGATGAAGAATATGTTGATAGTTTAAACCAACTTGTAAAATTATCTATTGCTGCAAATGATCAAGAAATTATTGGTGTAGCTCATAATTTATTGATAATGTTTTATCGTGAGAAAAGGAGATACAAAAGAGCTCTAGAGATAGCTGAAACATTGTTGATCCACAAGAAAATTCATATTTCTTATTATTCAGTAAAAAAATAGGATGACATTAAATTTAATGCATTGAAAATAGGAGTTGTTAGCGGGGTTTAATCAAATAATAAATCTTCTTTTAGTTTGAATTTGAAAGTATATCCTTGTAAAAAACTTAATAGATGGTATAATTAAATTACAAGATGTTCTATGAATTTACATGCAGAATAATTAATTTCTATGTCTGGCAGCACCAGGGGACGCAGTAGGAGTTGTGCAATTAATTTTAGTAATAAAACTAGTAGCAATATTATCTGAATGATTAAATTATTTGTAACATTTAGTAAAGAATCATAGATTTAAAGATTTAAAGATTTAAAGATTTAAAGATTTAAGGATTCAAGGATTCAAGGATTCAAAGAAATAAAGAATTTGATAAATGTTAAAGGAATTTGATTAAAGGAATTTTTATTAAAGAATATTGATAGTGCCAGAGCTAAATTTGTTAAATAAGTAACAACTCCTCTGCTAGCCATAAAAATTAATTTAAGAAAAAAG
>JAOZRX010000064.1 GCA_029939945.1 Candidatus Izemoplasma sp.
TTAAGGGTATCTCGGTAATTTCACTTAACTCCTTTTGAGTAATATGATATTCTGCTCTAGTTTCCTTAATTTTAAATTCCATTAAATCACCTCAAATTAATTATACCACCCATTGAGTGGTTATTCAAATAGAAACATACAAAATAGTGGATATCTTTGTATGTTTCCTTGTTTTTCACTTATTTTCATTATGTGTGATACGGCTCGTTGTTGTTTATTCTAAATGAACAATTATATCGTTCGTCTTGATTGGTTACACCTGCTACACCAAAATTCTAGATAGAACATATGTATTTTACTCACTTTCATAATCATGACGGATAGAAAGTAGTTCAAGATTCAAGAATCCAAATTCGCCTATATTTCCAGTTTTTTTGAATAAAATTAAATTCCGAGTTGCGAAAAAGACCCCTGAAACAACATGTTTCTAGAGTGAATTATCTCCCCGTAACCGGGCCGAAAAACTGATACTAATTTCTAAACAAAAACCGAGAATCTATATAAAGTATAATAATACTTCAAAATTCTCGGTAACGGTCTCAAATGGTGGAGAATATAGTCCCCGAAGTCTACCCGTATACGGAAGCGGGTACTTGTGGTGGAGTAAGGGCTTCACCATAGGAATACCTATTATAAAATTAGACCCCCTTAAATGAAGTGATATTTTTCTTTTTTGCTTAAATTTAGTAGTGTTTGTATAGTTTTTAATTATATACATATGACAGAATTGCAACCCACTATTTAACTTTCATACCAATCCAAAGTACAATATGTATTTACTGTGGTTAAATATAACTAAAAACCAGACCCAAAATTTTCGGTCTGATTTATTTGTTTTTTGATTAAGATTCGTTTTTTAAAAAAGTAGACTTAACTTTCATTATCTCCTTTATTAGTAATTCAGCGTTATCGAGTTCTCTAGAGACATCGAAAATATCAGCGAGGACAACATAAATTACAGTAAACAACTTCGTATATGAATATGAATTAGGATTAAATGAAAACTGATTTGTTCCAATTTTCGAATATGAAGATAATACATGATCTATTACATCATTACTTGAAAAAAACACTATATTTCTTTTTATTTGTTCAATAAATAAATCTAAAACATTATTTATAATATAACTCAATAAACTATCATTTTGATTCATTTTATTTTTGGAAAGCACTTGCTGTCTTACGACGCCCTTATATAAAGAAGGTTTATCATTATGTATCAAATACTCTTCATCTGCAATTACCTCAATACAAGGGTTGCTTAAAAGAACAAGTCCCTCTTGAGGTGTGCAAAAATTAGGTATAATTGAGCTAAATCTTTCATAATTAGTTATATCAACATCATATACAATGTAATTTAGTGGTATTGTTTCGGATATACCAAAGAATAGCGATAAATCCATTGTGTTCACATCAAAAGTCTCCAATACACTCTGTATTTTTGATTTGGGACCAGGTATTAAGTACACTACATTATCTCCTAAGACATTCGTTATATGTGTAAAATCTCCATTCTTTGTTGATTCGATAACTGTAAAACCAATAATACTAAATAATTTCTTGAAGATTTCTACTTCATCTACCTCTCCCTCAACAACTATTAACATCCTAATCATCTAGTAATCCACCATAATACATTTTTTCTATATTGTTAATTTCTCTAATTGATGGATATGTGTCAGATAATTTATCATATACAGACTGTTCTTTTTTCTCGCTCCATTTCGAAAAGAATATTTGATCAGGTCGCAAACTTTGCAACAAATTTGTATTATGCGACGCAAATATTAAATGAATATTAAAATTTTCATTCAATTCTTCAATAAATTGACGTGCAACAAAAGGATGCAAACTTCGTTCAAGTTCATCAATAACCAGTAAACAACCCTCTTTCATTGATAAAATCGTAGTCAATATTTTACTATGTGATTTCATCCCGTTTGACATTAGAAATTCAGGTAAAAACACTTCAGTTCCTTCTCTTCTAAACAATAGCTTCTTATTAATACTATCATCTTCTTCATTCAATTTTAGATTGTATACGGGAAAATCTTTATATTTCTTTAGTAACTTATTTACTTTTACAGATTCTTTTACCATCAAACTCCTAATACTGTTATTTTGAGTTATCTTCCCTGATACATTACCTCTAACATCAATATATGTTATGGAAGATAGATATATAAAAGCTTTCTTTAATAAATCTAAAGGACTATCATCACTATATTCTTCAATACCAATTTTTCTAATTGCAGAATATAATTCACCTTCAATTTCTCCTTCAGCAATTACCTTATTTGAAAAAGAAACACTATACTTTTTGTCTTTTCTTTCAAGAAGAACCTTGTCAACTTCTAGTCGTTCAGAAACAATTTTACTTACATCAAAATATCTACTTTGAATTTCGTATTTATATTCCAAATTTTCGTATAAAAAAGATAAATTTACTTTACTAATAGAATGTTCCTGAACAGGAACATAAGGTATAAATGGACGATATCCATCGACTGGAATATTCATCATTTGTTGAATTTTATCTAAAACTCTCAATAAAATAGTCTTACCAGAACCATTAGCCCCAAAAACTGCATGTGGGTTAGTATTATTACTAGCATTACATAACATATTTTCCTTGAAAGTATGCTTGCTTTTTGAAAAATCTAAAACAACTTTCTCTTTAATAGACCCCACATTTTCAACTTCCAATTTTAATAACATAATATCACTCCTTAATAAAAGTATATCACACTTGTATTATAAAGTGTATGAAAAATACACTTGTAATATCATTTGTTAATATTAAAATCAATATATTATTAATTTATTTAACATATTTGTGATTTTGAGAATACGGAAATATATGAACTAAATCTGGTTTCAAAATTCTTAACTTTGTATCTTTCATCATATTCACAGGAGTTGTTCCTTTTAATTTCGGAATTCCAGCAATTAAATCAGCAATTTGTATAAAATAGAAATCCTTTGAATCTTCCATATCAAGGCTAATAACATTTGCAACATTGTTTTTCAACCAGTTCTTTAAATTGTTCTCTTCATTAGCTGACAAAGTAATTTTGTCCAATAATATTTTAAACTTATCTTCTGAATTGATAATCTCATTATCAATCATATCCTTAATCATCCACTGAATTACCTTATTATATTTAAAACTTTTTCTATCATAGAAACTCATCATATATGAAGATTTTTTATCTAGAACATATATGAATGTTGTTATCATTTCACATTCTCTTATATGTGATAATATTGCACCATAAATTAGATTAGAGTCTTTTTTTCTACCTGACAATCTTGATGATTTTAGTTCTTCACAACACAAGATTTCCTTGTATTCATCTAGAATAGGTATTAAATTCAGTTTTATTTTCTCTAAATTATGATAATCATATATAATTCCACCTAAAACAAAATATCTCTCACTATCATCATTGGAATCAATCACACCAGCTTCATCTAATATCATTACCTTAAAATTATTATCCATAGTGTTCTCTCCCCCAAAATGGTTAGTTCTATAATAATTATATCAAATTCACCTAAATAAATATACAGTTGTATGTTATTGCACTTCAATATCTGAAATTTTAAACCTTGATTCTCCCCAAACCAGTGTATAAAAGACTGTTTATTATTTTCCGAGTTTCAAAAAAGACCCCTGAAACAACATATTTTTATACATTTAAAAAAGGGCTATTTTCAGCCCTTTTCAGTAACTAATTCGTATATAAAAACCCGAGAATATCTCTGTAGTAAAAGAAACTACTAATTCTCGGGGTTACGGGTAGATCTGGTGGAGAATATAGTCCCCGAAGTTTACCCGTATCTGGAAGCGGGTACTTGTGGTGGAGTAGGGGCTCCACCATGGGAACTAGTAACAAAAAATAAGACACCTATTTTTGGCATCTTATTTGTATGATAAAACTCATTATTACTGGTTATTAACGAAAGATATATTCATTTAAGAATAATAACCTTAATCAACTGATAGTGTTTCTTTTCCAACAAACATATCACCATAGTATATTTCAAACCATTCAATTGAATTAATTTGAGACGCGGTTAGATAATAAGCCATAGAAGTTCTAAAAGTAGACCCTTCAGGAAGATAGTGTTCATTCTCACTAATGGAAGTTAATTCTAATACTTCGCTTTGATCATTAAGTTTAATATGTACAGTTACTAAATCTGAGTCAAATGAAAATGGTGCAGACGTTGGATTAGTAAATGCCATATCAACATAAAACCTCATATCTTCCGGAGATGTTTCAAATTCACCTTCATAAGATATAAAAACACCACTATAATCTAATATATTACTACTTACAACTAGATTGTATGCTTTTTCTAATTCATCATAACTTTTATGTAATTTTGAATTTACTACACTTAGTGAAACTATAACCAATATTAATAAAGTTGCTAACAAAGACACAAAAATCCAATATTTTCTTTTTATAATCAATATTTTAGATTTCTCTTCATCAATGAGATTAATTTCTAAAATTTCCTCTAGTTTCTCCATTATATCCTTGCTTGGTATGGAATTACTATTTTCGTATTTTGAAATGCTTTGTTTTGTTATATATAGTTTTTCAGCAAGTTCACTTTGACTAAGTCCTTTTTTAATTCTACTTTCTTTAATTTTCGCTGATATATTTTTCATTTTAACCATCACCTCATATTGATTATAACAACACCAATAATTTATTTCAAAGAAATCTTCACAAACTAAGTAACAAACTTGTCAACCACTTGGTTGACTTGATTCTAATAATAAATATCATTAATTGTAATAGTCAAGTGCATTTTAATGTTTTGCTTAATTAAGGGGTGCTTCTCTAATTTTAAACAGTATTTGCTTGTTCAAATCTGAAGTTTGATACTTTTTTCAAAAAAACACGTAATTTTGAATTTTCGAGATTCAAACTAAACCCCTGAAACAATAAGGAATACATATTTTCAATACCACCAAAATATGCCACTTTTTTGACTCTTTTTGAGTATACAAAAACCGAGAATCCATATAAAAAATAATAATACTCCATGAATCCTCGGTAACGGTGTCAAATGGTGGAGAATACTGGGCTCGAACCAGTGACCCCTTGCTTGTAAGGCA
>JAOZRX010000109.1 GCA_029939945.1 Candidatus Izemoplasma sp.
TTTTAAATCTAAGTAATCTAAACTCCCAGTACTTGTTGCGATAACTGCAATTTTACTCATTGTTTTCATCCTTTCGATTCTTTCTTTTATTTTGTAAACTATACATTAATATTCCTCTAAGTATCTTTTCTTAAAAATATTTTTTTCTTCTTTGGAAATATTTAGTTTTAAAATTTAGTATTGTTCTACAGTTCCGTAGTTATCTTTTACTTTCTCAATAAATGAGTCTATATATTCTTGATCAGCTTTAAAAAAGGGACTTATTCTATCTTTATTTTCTTCATAATTTACATTGAATATTTTGCATAAATCTTTTGCAATGTTTTATTCAAATTCACTATCTATTTTTAAATACTCTGTTACAATATCATCGATATTAAAGTCCAATATAAACATTATGACTGCACCTAATATACCTGTTCTATCTTTTCCTGCTGTACAATGAAAAGCAAACTTAGGACTCTCTTGTTTTAATATCATATCCATAACTTCTTCAAACCCTGATGACTTTGCGAAATCCTCATAAAGATCAATCATGAATTGTGAAAAATCACTTTGGTCCATTGTTTGCATTAAACTATAATCATTTTGTTTTCCTGTATCCATGATTTCTATATTTCTTGTTAACCCATGTTTTAATGATATAGTACCAGTTTTCACTGTTTCTTCAACACTTCTTAAATCGTAAATGTACTTTAAATTTAAAGATTCAAGAAATTTAATTTGACCCTCTTTAATCTCTTCAGGTAATGCGAAGCGATAAATCATTATCCTTGAGTTTATATCCTTCTTTATTAAACAATCCTTCTGCTAACATTCTAAAATTTTGTAAATTTTCCATAGTCCCTCCTACTTCACGATGAATTCAGACAGTAACTGTAATTAGTATTCTTTTATTTGATTTGTGAATATCCTAATTTTGTAAAATACTCCATAGTATCTCTATACCCATAATCATATATTTCTTTTGAATGTTTGGAGCTGAAATCTAGAACTCCTCCCATTTTCTTTCTTCCTTTTATTTGGTGTATTTTGACATCATCAAATTTTTCAGATTGTATTAACTCAAACGCAAAAAATGATATGCCAATTACTATAATCTCGTTACACCCTATTTCAACTAAAGGACGAATGGGAGTATTATCAAAAACTCCTCCGTCGTAATATTTTTTATCATTACCAGTTACACCAGGGAATACTAAAGGTATTGAACAAGATGCTGTAACTGCTTTTATTTGATCCTCTTTACTAAGTTCTTTTAATGGTACATATATAACTTTACTGTCCTTCTTTATATAGTGCTTATATGTTGACTTAATCAATTCAAATAAACCTTTTTCCATATCTCCACTTTCAGATACTGTTACGAAGACATCTTTTTTTAGCAATATATCATAGTCAATTAAATCAATCATTATTCTATTCAA
>JAOZRX010000110.1 GCA_029939945.1 Candidatus Izemoplasma sp.
TTTTATTAACTTCATCAAGTTTACTCGCTCCACTATCTTCATCATCATCAAAATCATAAGACTGTGCTCTTACTTCTACTATTAAACAATCTGTAATAGGATTTTCTTTAACTCTTGATATTAAAGCAAATTCAGTGTTAAATTTTTCCATACAATCCTGCCAATGTGTTCCACGACTAAAATTATAACTTTCTATATCAGTTGAATCAACCCAATACTTACCTTCGTAAATATGACCCTTTTCTTCTTTTGTTCGTGTAATACCACCTATTAATTTTGATAAACTCATTTATTCCTCTACATTAATTTTTAAACTTTTTAAGTCTTGACTTGAATTTGTTGTTTTATTAGCTTCTAAGTATTCTATTAAAGTGTTTTGAGATATTGCTAACTCTGTAACTATCTTTAATATAATCTCTATATTAGGGTCTGCATTCTCTTTATTTCTTACATTTTCTTCATCTTTTATCTTTTGCTGGTCTTCTTTTGATAGTGCTTCGTATTCTCTCTGTTCTCTTGATTTATCGTGTTCACTTTCTCCACCTTGTAATTTAAAAGAGTCTTTTTGATTGCCACTTAAACTGCCACCACTATTATTTCGATTACTTGTTGCTATATTTGCTACTATTGCTAAAACCTTTTCAACATCTTGTGCTAAATTAGTTATTTTTGCATCACTTTTAGCATCATTATTCTGATTATTATTACTTTGTGTTTTATTATTAGTATTTATCTTAGATGTTTGTGCTTTAGGTTTTTCAACTGACATTATACACTCCATTCATCTGTTAAAATATTAACAGTTGTAATTCTTGTTTTATCTGAATAACTTGAAGTAGTTAATCCTGTAACACTGAAATATTCTTCACTATCCATAAACATTTTACAAACGACTCCTAAACCTCTACCTTGTTCAATAGAATTTCTTATGTCTCCGTTGATTTTACAACTTGCTTTTATTGTATTCCCTAAAACTGCTCTATGTCTATATCCGTCATCTGTAGTTTTATCAATAACTTCTGCTACAATATCTATATTCCCACTATTTGATACAAATACATCTTTATCAAAAACAGTTCCATCTATTGAAATCTTATTAAATGTTAATTCACTAGCCATATTAAGTTACCTCCTTAGTTCCTGCCCAAGTAATTTTGCAGAGTTTTATTCCTTGTGATAACATTTGAATATTTACTAATGCTCCAACTGCGTCTTGTATATCATCTCCTGTAACTACAAAATCACATTCTCCAACTGTTGATACTAAAGACAAGGCATCTGCTACTGTAAAATCTACTGTATCAATTCTAACCATACATTCGCCATCTCTTCCTACTCCTTTACGAACATTATTAAAACCATTTGAAGACCTTGCGTTTTCATCATCGTGCTTATTACTTAAAGTAACACTTCCTAGTAATGGAGT
>JAOZRX010000111.1 GCA_029939945.1 Candidatus Izemoplasma sp.
CGTAAATTCTAGACCGAAACCGGCCACTTTTGAATAATTGTAATATAACTTGAGATAGAATCAAATTTTAATTTGGTTTTACTCAAGTTTTTTTGTAAAAGAATTCATTAGGAGATAGATATCATAAACATTTTCTAGGTCTATTATTTAGTTTTTCTTGAACAATATAGATATCATGCTGAGTAAGTTTAGAAACATCTGTATTGCGAGGTAAATACTGCCTAATAAACATGTTTAAATTTTCAATAGCTCATTTTTGGTAAGAACAGTAAGGATCACAGAAATATGTATTTACACCTAATTTTCTTAATTCTTGATGTTTTGCATTTTCACCTCAATTATCAAACGTAAATGAATAAATATTAACTCAAATTTCATCCATTTCATAAACTATATTCTTTTGAACAGCAATTGAAGATGGTGCTGATTTGTCTTTTACAAGCTCAATACGAGCTAATCTAGAAACTCTACAAATATTTGTATTAAGTACTGGTTTTTGTCATGGAAAGACAACTGAATCAGATTCAAAATCACCAACTCTTTCTTTTTTTTCAATAATATTTTCTCTTTCACTAATTGGTATTCTATTTTTAATAATAACATCAACTGTATTTTTCTTTCTAGTTCAGTGCTTAATTCTAACTTTTCTATGCCTACGTAGTTTAGAATACAATTTTAATTTCTTATTTTCTTCTGCATAAAGATATGAATATATAGTTTCCATACAAACATAAGGAATATAATTATCCATATCAGAATCATTATGAAACAACTTAATCCTTCAAGATATTTCTTCAGGAGACCAGTCTTCGTTTAATTTTTTAAGAATATAATTTTTAGTTTTTTCGTTATTATCTATTTTCCTTTTATTTCACTTGTTTTTTTGATTTCTTTCGTGTTGTCTTTGAGCTAAACAAGCTTCATATCAACTTGCTTTAGTTTTGTATCTATTAATTTCATCAGATATACTAGACTTTCATCGTCATAAAATTTTTCATATTTTTCGATAAGAAACAGACTGATTAAGCATTTTTTCTATTATTTCTCTTTCTGGAAAAGTAATATATCATTTATTGTTTTTCTTTTTTATATTTTCTTTTATAATTTTCATAGGTCATTTTTGGGTTAGTAAACGTAGTATTTACATTATACTCAAAAGTGGCCGTGTTTATATTAGAATTTTTAAATTGAAATTTTTAGTTTTTTTTGTAAACTATATATTGTATTTAGTATTAATATTAAAATCATGAAAATAAATAAAATAAAAAAAGCGTTCACACTAGTAGAATTAGTAGTAGTAATTACAATTCTAGCAATCCTATGAACAATAGCATTTATATCATTAAGTTGATATTCAAAAGATTCAAGAGATAGTGTTAGAATAAGCGATATGTCTAGTATAAAAACATGACTAGAATTATAT
>JAOZRX010000065.1:0-2478 GCA_029939945.1 Candidatus Izemoplasma sp.
CTTCTAAGGCGTCGGCCGGGGGTTCGAATCCCTCCCGGAATGCCATTTTAAAGCAGAAGTTAGCCCTTAAAGGCTAGCTTTTTTTATTGGAATTATGAGTTTTTTTAAGAAAGGGCGTAAGTGGGGGGGAGCAACGGACAATATATTGTGTTTATTTCATAATGGTTTATGATATAATTTATATTGAAGGAGATGGTTGCTGTGAGTGCTATTAAAACAATTGAGAAAACCTATAAGATTCTCATTAATGAAGAGGTAAAGGAATTTACTATCTCATTTTGGAAGTCTAGAGGATTTGATTTGAAAGCAGTTCATGATAATTCTTATAGAGGTGAAAGACATATCAAACAATTGATGAGAAGTATTTTTGGATTTCCAACAACATTAACTTTAAGTTTTAATGACGAGGGTGTTTATATTCGTTTAGATATTGAGTGGTTAACATCAGACAGTTTTGTAAAGGATAGGATAATTGAACAGGAACCAGAATTGTACTTCTTTGAAGCTGAGTTATTCCAACTTAAAAGAGATTTTATGACTTCTGAAGTAGTAAGTGAGTATTCATCAAAAATGAATAAGTTCCTTAATAAATTATTTATTTTAACAGCCTCACTTCTTGGATTTATATTTTTAGCATGTGCAGTAATCATTATACCTAGTGATAATTTTGATGTTCTTGAAGAACTAGGAATGTTGCTCTTTAGTTTATCAATACCACTTTTGATTGAGTTTATCATCATATACTTTATTAAGAAAAGAGATAATAATAGATTAGCAAACAGTTATTTGAAGATTCGTAAAAGAAAATTAAAGAGTAATGTAGATATGTGGATAAAACCAAAATTCCTAACTAGAAATAAATAAAGCCCAACTAAGGGCTTTTTTTATGCACTAATTCCAGATAAATAATTTACTCTTTCATATTCCATTCTTAATTTCTGTGAATTAATATGCAAGTATTTTTGTGTTGTTAGTAAACTTGTATGCCCTAATAAGACTCTTAATACTTCCATGTTCCCATTTCTGTTTACAAACTTAGTAGCAAATGTATGTCTCCATTTATGAGGAGATATTGAAAATCTTGTGTTGATTCTTCTTTGTAAGTTTTGACATATCTTTTGGACTCTATCAACTTTTACTTGTTCTCTAGTAGTTAGGTTAATAAATATATTGGAATTAATTTTAGATTGCACTATATACTTTGTTAGATAGTTTTGAGTCTCTGGAGAGTAAAAGACATATCTATCAACTTTGGTTTTGGTAGTTGTTACTAATATTGTTCTTGTTTCAAAATCAAAGTTATTTAATTGTAATGATAATAACTCACTGATTCTTAGTCCGGTATCTAGTAATAACCTAAACATTACTAAATTTCTAAGATGTTCTGGGTAGATTTCATTATCAAGATATTTGAATATACTTTGTATAACATTATCTGGTATTATTTGTATCATTTTCTTATCTTCTGGGAGTTTATCAAACTTTAAAATAATATTACACTCATTCTTTAAAACGCGAAGTACAACACCAATATACTTGTTTACTGTTACATTTTTCATTTTAGGATTTCTATCTCTAAGGTATATTATAAAATCAAGAATAGATGTTCTATCAATTGATTCACATTCCTGTGTTCCGAAAACATCATTTAATGTTTTAACTCTACATTTAATAGAACGATATGTTCCATTAGATTTTGTAACTTTTATGTATTTTTCATACTTTGACATAGCTTCTTCGAAAATCATAATATACCTCCCTAAAATAAGTTTTTGATTTCTTCATATTCTTTATCATATTGCTTAATTTCTTCTAAATTTCCTACATAATTGATTCTTCTATCTAATGCTTTCATAGTAGTAGGGTGTATCTCTCTTATGTTCTTATATTGTTCAATGTATTTCCAATTACTGACTATATAGACTTTTGTGTAACATGCTACTTTGTCTCCGTATCGAGCAGGTAATCTTATTGGGTAGCCATCTAGATAGTTGAGCATTTGTTCAATGGGTAATGAGCTTCTAAATTCTTCAAAGACAATAACATCTTCACCTTTGTAAGTATCAAAGGGATTCTTATAATTTGAGACTCTAAATACATCTTTAAAACCATATTTTTCCATGATGTATCTTGTTTTTCCTACTCCAGGAGTATCTACTAAATAAACAACATTAACATCTCTAAATAGCTCACAGTATTTTTCTTCTTGTAATTCTAATCTAATATCTTTGATTTTATGATTGTATCTCATATATTGACTTGGATAGGTTTCTCTAATCTGCATATCTGAACATCCACTGGTGATCATCTCATAGATGTCTTCCATGTCTGTTCTTTTTCCTTTGATTGGAAGTTCACCATAAATGATAGGTTCTCCAAGTCTTGTTTCAGGTTTAGTACAATAATCACTTGCTTGTTCTGGAGTTCCTTGCATTGCTTCAATGTGTGCTTTTGGAAACAGTTTTTTGATTGTTTCAA
>JAOZRX010000065.1:2578-5048 GCA_029939945.1 Candidatus Izemoplasma sp.
GTGATATTATGGAACATCATGAAATTATTAAAAAGTTTAGAATTGTAAGAGGAATGACTCAAAAGGAAGTAGCTGAAAAACTTGGTATGACACATTCAGGCTATTCAAAGTATGAGCGCGGAGAAAGAAAAATGGATGTTTTGAAATATGTTGAGATTTGTTCAATACTAAAAGCACCATATGACTTAGGCGTTATGGATGACCAACTTATTTTTGAGAATTATTCACTTGATTTTTATTTGCAGTTGGAAAAAGTTGTTGATTCTTTTCATGACAGATTGAAAGTCATGACAATTGTCGAGAGAAAAGTTGCTAGAGAACTATTTGAAACAACATTCAATAATATTAAGGATTTAAAGGAAAAAATAATTAAGGAACTTGAAAAAGTAAGTTCATTAAGTGTCGAGATAAATAGATTCGGGTTACAATCATTATATGATGAATAGGCTTAACAAAAGGGCACACGACATAAAGTCTTGCTAGTGCCCTTTTTTGATTGTTTTAGCAATTACTATTCTTTTATGATAAAATTATAATATGAAATAATAGATTTATAGGAGGATACTATGTATAAGATATTGTTAACTGTATTTTTTGCATTATTGTTATCATCTTGCTCTTTCGTCAATCCTTGTGGTGAATATGGTGAATGTGTGCGAGATATTGAGGATGCAAGAGAATATGCAAATACCATTGAAAATGTAGAATCTATTTTACTCGTGTCATGTATTCAAGGACTTATGAGTACGAATCACGATGGAATTCCGATTTATGAACTAGTAGAAGACCAAAGTGGGATTTGCTTAATACTTATAAAAACTATAACAGAGGAATATAAGTTATATTCATACGGAAAATCAGTGAATACAAAAGAACTTGATGTTGTAGTGTGGCATTCAGTTGAAGAAATTCATGATTTATTTATTGAGCATGGAATAGCTTTCGAAAATACTTGGCTTAGTATGGAACCAGAATATTCAGATAATATTTTTCTTTCTGTTGATGAATTGTATTTTACATTCTTGGATGAAGAACTTAGAGTTTGTGAATATCAAAATCCCGAATTATGTATAAATTATTTGGATTATTTCAATTCTTTGGAATAATAGGATGTTCTAATATAACGCACATTATAGGTCTCCAACACCGTTTGAATTGGGGACAATATTACTTCTAAGGCGTCGGCCTGGGGGCTATGATCCCTCCCGGAATGCCATTTTAAAGCAAATAACTAAACTATTTATTGGTTTGGTTATTTTTTTTGCCCCGACCGCAGTAGTATTAGGTCGTTGCTTTATGGGCTGTTTTTTTATTAGTAATCTTTAGAATTTCTTAACTTGTGGTATAATTGAAAAGAGTAAAAGAATATTTTATTAGGAAGGGACAAATATGGGTAAAAGAAAAAAGAAAAATGATTCGTTTGAAGCGTTAATAACAATCATAGTATTCATTATTGAGTTTATTTTTAGAACTATATTTAGAATTGTAGTTTTTGTATTTGACTTTGTAACATATTCAACAACTAAGTATGGAATCAAGTCGGGAAATAATTTCTTAAAAATGTACTTTGACAAAGGTAATTATGGTGAATTTATTCTATATAGAAAAGTAGTGAGAATATTTGGCCAAAAATCAGTTTTAACTAATATTTACTTAGAAAACAGAAATACAGATACTACAGAAATTGATGTTTTGGCAGTATCTCAAAAAGGTATTTACGTTTTTGAAATGAAGAATTTTGCGGGTTACATTTATGGATCTGCAAAAGATAAAAATTGGACACAGGTATTAACTAAATGGAATAAGTATAAATTCTATAATCCATTGAAGCAAAACTACGCACATACTAAAGCAGTAGAGAATTATCTAGGGGTGAGTGACAAAAAAATAATTCCCTTAATTGTATTTTCTGATAGAAGTAAACTAAGCAAAATCAATGTTGGTAAAGATCAAAATGTTTTTCAATATAGTAATGCTATGAAATTTATTAAGAAGCATGAAAGAAAAAGTCCTAAAATAATTACACCAGTACAACAAGAGCAAATCTTAATTAACTTGCTAAAAAAATGTAATATGTCTGAGGAAGTCAAACTAAAACATATAGAAGATGTTAAGGAATTACAAAAGAAAAACTTATAGGGTTCTTAATAATTAGCAAGTTGCTTCAAATTAGTTCGTCAACACTGTTTGAAGAGTAATCTAAAATAGTAAAGAGAGACATTTTTGCAATGTCATTCAGTTAAGAAGGATAAATAGCAAGAAAAGTAGAAAACGAGATAATTCGCAAGAATTTTCTTGTTTTTTTAATACAATGACACGACAAAAGACCGAATTTATCTAATTTGGTAGAATATATTTGGAAAGCAAAGTAATTATGATACTCTATAAATGAAGCTAGTAAATTTCTTTGGTTTGAGATTTCGTTTAAAGGATCGGTTATCCCTAATGATGGATAAATGTCTTTTGATTA
>JAOZRX010000112.1 GCA_029939945.1 Candidatus Izemoplasma sp.
TATCTCCTTCGAAGATATCTCTAACCTCTTGATATCTAGTTACAGAATATTCAAGAATAAATCCATAAATCAACGTTACTACAACACCGTAGATTATTGGTTTACCGAAGTAATATCCAGTTCTAAAATACATTGGTAAGAATACGATATTGAATATAGCATATAGTAACACCATTAATCCAAAGAATGCTATGTTGATATCAAAGAAAAAGTTCCATTGTCCATAAATTAAATTGTGAATGATGCCAAAGAAAATTCCAACAATTAGATGTACCCCTTCTAAAATGAATAATGTATATATCTTTGATAATACAATTCCTTTTTTTGATACAGGGAGCATCGCATTAAAGCTATGATCTCGCTTTGCAATATACCCTGAGTAAATTGAAGACATTGAAATCCAAAAGAAATACATAAAGACTATAGTGAATATCCAATTTGGAATAAACATCAGTAGTCCTAATATTACAGGAAGTATAAAGAAGAACTTATTTACAGAGATCTTTAATTCTTTATATATTAAGTTTTTCATCTTGACTCCTCCTTAGCAGCATAATAGATCATGATGTCATCAAGTGATGGTTGTCCATAACGAATGGTATCACTTTTAATGACTTTTTTCGTTTTTATTAGACCATTAAATCCAAAAGCATTTACTTTGAATGAAACTAATTTGTCTTTTATTAGTTTTAGTTCTTCTAATGTTCCTGTAACAATTCTATATTTATCAATTAAATCATCTTTAGAACATGATTCAACCATTTTTCCTTGTTTGATAAATGTAATATAATCTGCGCATTTTTCTAAGTCACTTGTTATATGTGTTGAGAACAAAATACTTACATCACCGTTTTCTACAAAAGATTGAAATATTTCTAGTAAATTATCTCTAGCTACTGGGTCTAGTCCACTTGTTGGTTCATCTAGTATTAGAAGTTTTGCATTATGAGATAAAGCTAGAGCTAAAGAGTATTTCATTTTCATCCCTTTAGATAATTCATCTAATCTTTTAGAAGGATCAATTTCAAATCTTTTTAAGTATACAAGGTAAGCTTCTTCATCCCATTCTTCATAAAATCTCTTATATACATTTGTCACATCTTTAACTTTACTTTTTGGGTAAAATGATTCTCCTGATACAAATCCAATATTTTTCTTAAGTTCAAGTTCGTTTTCATCCATATTTTGTCCAAATATGGTAACGGTACCTGAATCTTTTTTTATCACATTCAATAATGAATTAATAGTTGTTGTTTTCCCAGCACCATTTTCTCCAATAAACCCCATAATATAGCCTTTAGGAATTGAAAATGATATATTCTCTAGTTTAAATTTTTTATATGTTTTAGATAAGTTTTCTACAATTAAACTTTCCATTTTGACACCTCTTTCACTGTGCT
>JAOZRX010000113.1 GCA_029939945.1 Candidatus Izemoplasma sp.
ATTAGATTTTTTTCTTTATATTTTGGAGCTAATAAATACGCTCCAATAGGAATGTTGTCTTCATCTAATCCAATAGGAATAGTCATTGTAGGGTATCCACAATGAGGTCCTAAACTTGTATAATTTGCAAAATAAATCATATCAATTTTATGTTTATTGAATAATCCATCTAGTAACTTAGTTGCATTATCTCTTTCAACTAATCCTTTTATATATTCAGGTTCATTCATTCTTCCTGTTGTATTATACTCGCACATTTCTAGTAATTTCTGCCCATATTTTAACGTTTTTGTATGATGAAGTCTATTAAAATCAATTATATCTTTTAATGTCTTCATTTTAGTATTAATGCCTGAAGAACTTAAATAGTTATTAATATTTCTCTTGAATTCATATTTCATTATGAAGAAGATATAGTTTGTTTGTTTAATCTCTAATCCTTCAATTACTTTTGCACCTGAATCTCTAATTGCTTTGACTGTATTGTCAAATGCTTGTTTTCTGAAACCTTCTAATTTATCATAATTAGTTCTATCAATTGCAATAGTAGAAGACTTTAATGCATCAATATCAAGGTATTTTGTATAGTCAATAAACTTGTCTTGTTTGCTTAAAGTAACTGGATCTAAGTTATCATTTCCTCTTAGTACACTAAGTAATATTGCAACATCAGTTACATTTTTTCCTATTGGTCCTGCGGTATCTAAGGTTGAAGAAATTGGAACAATACCTGTTCTACTAACTAAGCCAATTGTAGGTTTTAATCCAACTACCCCGTTTTTCATTGCTGGAGACATTATACTTCCACCAGTTTCTGTTCCTATAGAAACTGGTGCTAAGTTTAATGCAACACTTACTGCACTCCCAGCACTTGATCCAGACGGATCAGTTTTTATATTATAAGGACATAGAACTTCTTTTCCTAAAGAACTATATCCGTTTCTCATATTGAATGACATGAAATTAGCAAATTCAGTTAGATTAGCTTTTCCTAAAATTATAGCTCCATTTAATCTTAATTGTTTTACTATTGTAGCATCATAATTTGCAAAGTTATCTTTTAAGGCAAGACTTCCTGCAGTAGTATGCATTTTATCAAATGTATTGATATTATCTTTTAGAAGAATAGGAATCCCATGCATCAGACCTCTAGTTTTTCCTAAGGCTCTTTCCTTATCTAACACTATAGCTATATTTAATGCATCAGGGTTAACTTCTAAAACAGAATTATATCTAATTTCGCCTTGATCAATACTCGCTATTCTACTAAGATATTGAAGCACTAACTCATGACTTGTTACTTCGCCTTTTTCTAAGGCATCTTGTATTTCTAATATATTTTTTTCAATTATATTAAACATGTTTTTACCTCCTAATAACTATAAACAAATTATAACA
>JAOZRX010000114.1 GCA_029939945.1 Candidatus Izemoplasma sp.
AACTAAAGAGAAAGATAATAAGAAAATAAAACTTATTGAAAATAAAAGGTTTTTATCCATTGTTTCATATTGCCAAATCTAATTTATATATCTATCGTCCTACGCTAAGGGTGCAGAGCCTCCACCAATTAACCCTTTACATTCTGCAACTCTTGCAGCAGTAACCTTTGCAAACTCAGACATACCCATTTTGACTATAAAGTAAATGGAAACCCCTGCACAGATTGCAATTATTCCCAAGGTAATCCAGGGTGCTAATTCTTGCATACTCTTTTTAATTGCAGCCCAACGAGATATTCCTGCTCTTTGTTCTAACCCTTTAAACTCTAACATGTGCATATTAATTAATTGTATTCCAAATTTCTTAATATCTAATGTTCTATAAACTGTTGGAGAAACAACTGCATATTGGCTTGGGCCATACCTAATTAAATGAACAGATAAATTTACAATTTGTTTAGGATTAATAACTGACATTGTTTCTCCTTTCCAAACATCCCAAGACTTTATTCCAAATAATCCCCTAACTTCTCTAAGGAATAACATCTTTTGCATACCATCTTTGTCTTTAAACTTACCAATCTTACAGAACATATGTGATCCGTCTGGGTTTGAAACTACCGCTTTAATCTTAAAATTGTTTTTGAACTTACGATGTTTTGCATACATCCTTGTTCCAAAGAAACCAGCAAGAGCAACCCCACCAATTAAAACAACTCTCATAACTGTCATAAACAATCCACTTGCTGCACCTGCTAAACTTCCAACATCAACCATTTATCTTCCCCTCCCAAAAGGTATTCCTAGAAATGGTTTCTTTCCCTTAGGTCCTTCTTCGGTATGTGAAACTTCACTTCTTTGATATTGACTTCTTAAATTGATTGCTGTAAATCCATCTCTTGAAGATGCTGCAACATCCCACACTAATCTTAATGCAGATTCTTTTAATGCTTCAACTTCATTTAATCCAATACACCACAAATCAGAATTTAAATATAAAGAATTAACTAAGGTCATATGAAAATAAAACATATCCTTTTTTATTTCATCATCACTCTTACAAGATAATTTAGAAAGTTTTGTAACTGCTCCTTTCATTAAAACTAAAATTCCTCTAACTCCTAATTCATTCATTGGAGGTTTTTCTCCTGGAGCAATAGAAACCCATTTTCTTTCACCAGAAATTGTATCAACAATTTCAACTTCCCCTCTTAAAACTTCTTGTGTAAATCTATCTAAATCTTTTTCAACATCTATTTGAAGTTTTATAAATTCTTCATCTGGAGCAGAATAACTTGGCGCTCCTTCATATGTTTCTTGTTCTTGAATTTGTTCCATTGATTAAACTAGAAGAGGTATATTTTTAAGAGATTTATAGTTTATAAATGTTTCTA
>JAOZRX010000032.1 GCA_029939945.1 Candidatus Izemoplasma sp.
CTTCTTTTATTTTATATCCTTTAAGTATCCCGTTTCCCCGTTTATTCTCGACTCAATAAATCCCATTTTGCCAAGATATTTAATATGAGTTAAATTCTCAGTAAATACAACAAAACGATTATATCCTTTTCCTAAAAAATACAACTTTTGCTTCTCAAATATGAATGATCCCATCTTAAAATCTCTAAAAAGCGGTATAACATAATCAAAAGCTATTTCTAATGTATGCTTATCATACTTATTACATACAAATATTCCTGCTGGATTCATATTTCTTAATAAATATAGTTTAATATCAGCTTTTCCAATGTCTATTTTTGAAATATCTACATAATTACTTATATCTTTCTTGTAATAATCTAGGAAATACTTCAAATAATCTGTATCTCCTTCAATTGGTATTACTCTTAGGTAGTCTTTTGATAAATACATTCTAAAAAGATAGTAAATATCGATAATTACGATTCCTAAATTCATAAATCCTGTCGGCATTGAGCCTATCATAAAGCCATAAATTCCAAACAAGGTCGCACCAAAAAGATTAATCCATCTTAATTTCTTTATTGAACTCATCAGCAACGAAATAAGCACTATAGAACTGGCTATATATCCAATCCATTCTAATAAAACTTGATCTATCATAATTATACCTCCAATCTATTCAAACTTAAGTATTATATAATGTTATATTCTAAAAAACAAGCAAGATGTCATAACTTTTTGAGTTCCTTATTTTGAAAAGGCTTTAATTCAGTAATTAGTATTCCACTAATAATTAAAAATCCTCCAACAACTATCTCGATTGTCAAGATTTCACCAATAATAAGTACTGATCCAATTGCTGCAAAAACACCTTCGAGAGCTACAATAAGACTTATCCTAGTTGGTAAGCTAATCTTCAATGCGTAACTTTGAACTAAGAAGCCTAAAGCTGTATTAAAAACTCCTAAAATAAGTAATGGCCATAAATTACTAACTGTAATTTCTGGAATTGTATCAAAAAAGAACATTAATACAACCGAAATCACCATAGATGTATAAATATTAACTATAACGAACAATGCAGGATCAAAATTGTACTTCTTCTGATAATAACTTGCAGTAACTACATGAAAAGCAACCATAATAGCACATATAAATGTGTAAAAGTCACCAATATTAATCCCAGTAAATTCTCCACGATTAAAACTAAGTAAAAACATCCCAATAACAGCTATAACAACACTAATAATATTATACATGTCTACTTTCTTTCTAAAGAAAAGAAAGTATAAAAATGGTACAAATACGATATTTAGCTGTGTAATAAATCCATTCTTTGATGGCGTAGTATAGACGTTCCCCAGTGTTTGAAAGTAAAATCCTAAGAATAAGAAGACTCCAGTAATAATTCCGAATTTTAATATTTGTTTATCTATATTTTTTAGTTTCTTATAATATACTATTGAAAGTAAAATACTAGCAATAACAAAACGAGCTGCCATAATAGTAGTAGCACCATAACCCATATTTACTGCTATTTTTGTAATCGGAAATCCTAATCCCCAAATTACAGTAACTCCAACTAAAGATAACTCTGCGAATAATACCTTTTTATTTGCCATAGTGTACACCTCGAGTAAAGTATAATATAAAAGAAAAAGTAATTCAATTAAGAATTACTTTTATATTTATTCTAAGCGCTTTTTCAACTCTTTTGTTAGTTCTTCAAACCCTGGTTTTTCAAGTAAAGCGAACATATTTCTCTTATAATCTTCAACACCTGGTTGATTAAATGGATTAACTCCTAAAACATAACCACTTATTGCACATGCTTTTTCAAAGAAATAAACCATGTACCCAAAACTATAAGCATTTATCTCAGGAATATCAATAATAATATTAGGAACTCCTCCATCAGTATGTGCAAGTAATGTTCCCAAGAATGCCTTACTGTTGACATAATCCACTGTTTTATCAGTTAAATAGTTAAGTCCATCAAGATTTAATTCATCACTTTCAATAATTAATTCTCTACGAGCTTTTTTAACATTTAAAACAGTTTCAAATATATGTCTTTCCCCATCTTGAATATATTGCCCTAAACTATGTAAATCAGTGCTAAATGAAGCACTTGCTGGGAATATACCTAAATTGTCTTTTCCTTCACTTTCACCAAATAATTGTTTCCACCATTCTCCTAAAAAGAAAAGAGCTGGTTCATAATTCACTAGCATTTCAATTTTCTTGCCTTTTCTATAAAGTAAGTTTCTCATCGCTACATATTTATAGGCTTCATTGTCTAATGAATCTTCCATATATTCCTTGTAAGCGTCTTGTGACCCTTTCATTATTTGATCAATGTCTATACCGGAAGCAGCTATAGGAAGCAATCCCACACTTGTTAAAACACTAAATCTACCTCCAACATCATCAGGAACAACAAAAGTCGTGTATCCTTCTTTATTGGCAAGAATTCTTAATGCTCCTTTTTCTTTATCTGTTGTAGCATAAATACGCTCTTTTGCCCCACTTTTACCATATTTCTCAATTAATAACTTTTTAAATACTCTAAAAGCTATTGCTGGTTCAGTAGTTGTTCCTGATTTACTAATTACATTAATAGAAAAATCAGATCCTTGTATATAATCAACTAAATCCATAATATATGAACTAGAAATGTGATGTCCTACAAAGATAACTTCTAATTCTTTATTTCTATCAAAGTGTTTATTCAACATCTCAATCGCAGCTTTAGATCCTAAATATGACCCACCTATACCGATAACCAGTAATATATCTGAATTTTCTCTTATCTTTTTTGCTGATTCTTTAACTAAAGCAAATTCCTCTTTATCGTATTTATTAGGTAAATCTACCCATCCTAAAAACTCATTTCCAGCTCCACTCTTATTATGTAATACTTTATGAGCTTCTTTTATCTCTTCCTCAATAATAGTTAAATCGCTCTTATTAACGAATTCAAGCGCTTTACCATAATTTACTTTCAAATACTTGTCCATATAATTACCTCCTTATTTACAGTAAAAATATTATCATAAACGGGTACCCTTGTATATAGAAACTACCTCAAAATAAATAAAAAACGATGATTACTCATCGTTTTCTAAATTATAATTTTCAATCCATTCATTAAGATTTTCTTTTAAAGGAACAAATCCTGCTTCTAATTCAATGTTATATCTTTTCTTTCTCTTATGTAAAGCCTTATAGCTTAAGCTTAATCTGTTATTAGTTATCTTTAAGACTTTTAAATCTATAACATCTCCTACGTTCACGTAGTCTTCTATACCACGTACAAAACCGTCGCTAAACTCTGAAATATGAATTAATCCTACATATTCTTCATCTACCTTAACAAAAGCACCATACGGTTTTATAGCAGTAATCTCTCCTTTAATAATGCTCCCTTGATTCATTATTAAGACACCTCATTTTCGATTACTCATAAATAGTATATCAAATATAACAAAAACTTGGAAGGAATAAAAGAAAAAGAAAATCAGCTAGTAATTTTCTTGTTTTTAAAATGTCTAAACTAAGGGATTATCCATTAATATACTTTAGATATTCTCTACTCCAATTATTCCAGGAACCTCTTCTATTAGAATTGCTTCAATTCCATCTTTTAAAGTAGAATCAAGAGCACTACATCCTACACATGCTCCCATCATTTCAACATACACTATCCCGTCTTTAAATCCAATATATTTAACATCTCCGCCATCTCTTTGGAGATATGGTCTTACTTTATATAAAATCTCTTTAACTTGCTTTTCAATAGTTTCTGCATTCATTAATGTCACCTCTGCTTCTTAATGCAATCATATTATACAATAAACTTAAAAAAAGGTTAATCAAAACGCTAAAAAAAATAAGGATTATTCCTTATTTATTCTTTTTAGGACAAAATATGGTGCATTTGGAGTACAAGATTCTATAAGATAATCTGGGATTGTCTCATAATTAGTATCTGTAAAGCCTTTAAATCTAAGCATATCTGCACTATAATCTCCGACTATATAGGTATATTTATCCAAATAACTTACATATCTATCATTAAAAGCCTTTATTTCAAGTGCTTCTTTATAATCTTTTATTACTTCATAATTCCCATGATCTGTTTCTATCATGATTTTTTTGCCTCCTTTAAATAATTTCTTCTATATTCTTTAACTTCTTCTTTTCTTAAATGTATTAATATAGTAAATCCAATCAATACTATTATATAGAAGAATATCGAAAAGTAAAACACATATAATTCTTTAATATCAAATAAGAATCCACCAACTATAAATCCAAGTGTCATTCCAAGTCCAACAATACTTTGCCTTACTCCTACCAAAACACCTTGGGAAATGGCTTTGTTGTCAGACATAAAACTAATAGCTGTTGGCTCATAAATAGCTAACATTATTGTATATCCAATGAAATAAGTATACATTCCAACCATTAAATTATTAGTTACAAAAGACAAATATAGAAATATTGGAGCGAATATAAACTGGAATTGTAAAAAACGAAAGTTATGAAATCTCTTTAAGAAGTAAGGAGCAATAAATATATTAGAAATTAAACTCACAATACCTACTGTAAAGATAAGATAACCCAATTGTACAGCCGAATAATCTTCATTAATAATATAATAATCTAAAAACCTTCTAACATTATTATGAGAAAAACTAATAAAGAAAGTAAGAGAAATGGTGTAAATAGGTACCCAAGGTAAATTAAAGCTTTGTTTTACATTATTCCAAAAATGCATTCTCGTTAAATGCGAATCATTATCAATTAGATCTGTTTTCTCAAAATAGATATATATTCCTGCTAATACTAATAATCCGCTTTGGATAATAAAGACAATCCCATAATTTGGATCAAATGCTTTAGCTAGATATCCACCAACTAAATAGGCGATTGCACCACCTGCCAAAAACATGGAAACCGCATAACTAAGTACTTTATTTCTTTCTTGTTCTAAATCATAACTATCATTAATATATGAGTAAATATTTACTAATACTCCAGCTACAAACATCCCACTGATTAATGAAGCTAGTAGTAACAAGTATTGATTTTCAAATATACCAAATAAGAACTGTCCTAAAGCAAATCCCCAAAATACTATAGCCAATACTTTATTTCTATCCTTTATATCCCCTAGAGAACCCCATAAAGTAGCAAAGATCATAAGTCCTACTCCACCACTAGCTAAATAAAACCCTACAAATTTCCCACTTATATTAAGTGAATTGGTATATAAAGGAACTGCAGGATTACCAATACTAAAAAGAATACCAAACAATAGAGTGATAAATAATAAATACTTTTTCTCTTTTTTCAAATGTTATCCTTCGTTATATCTTATAATCTTCTTCATTATAAGAATATTCGTCTTCCTCTATTGTTTCTGCTTTTCTTATTTCAATTTCTTTAACAGGTAATATAAAACCCATTACTAAATAGATAATTAATGGAAAACCGCTAATTACTGCCAATAAAAAAACTATTCTTATTATACTAACATCTATATCTGTATATTCTGAAAGACCAGTACAGACACCCATTAATATCTTATCTTCATTAACTCGATATAATCTCTTATTTGAATCCATATAGCACCTCAATTATCTAAATAACCTATATTTTCTCTACTAAAACTGTACTTTCAGTCATAATAGCTTCCATTCTACCTACTATTCCTACTTTTTCACTTGTTGTTGCCTTCACACTAACTCGATCTACTTCTATTTCTAATAATTCTGCGATATTCTTTCTCATTTCTGGAATATAATTACTAAGTTTAGGTTCTTCTAAAAAAACTGTAGAATCTATGTTTACTACCTTATATCCCATTCTTTTTACTTCAATCATAACAGCTTTAACAAGTAAACTAGAGCTTATCCCCCTATATTCCTCACTTGTATCAGGAAATAGTTTTCCTAGATCACCAAGTGCTAAAGCACCAATTAAAGACTCGCAAACTGTATGAAGTAAGCAATCTCCATCACTATGTCCTACACTACCTAAATAATGGTGGATAATAACTCCGCCAATAATTAATTTATTTCCCGGTTCTAGCCTGTGAATGTCCGTACTATGCCCTATTCTCATTTAATATCACCTCTAATAATTTTATATCATCAACTGTTGTTAACTTGATATTTCGGTAATCTCCTTTAACTATAAAGGCCTTAATATCTAAATATTTTTCAATCAAAACAGTATCATCTGTACCTATATACCCATCCTTTATTGCTAATTTATGGGCTTTAAGCAGCATATCCTTATCGAAACCTTGTGGTGTTTGAGTAATAATCAGTGTATTTCTATCTAACGTTTTAACTACGCGATTTCCAAGCACTTCCTGAATAGTTTCCTTAACTTCTACACCTAAAGTAATTGAAGGAAATGTATCTAAATTACTACAAATATCAGAAATACATGATTTAGAGATAAAAGGACGTGCTCCATCATGTATTAAAACATAATCAGAAACGGCTACTTTAAGGGCTATAAAGACACTTTGTTGTCTTTGAGAACCTCCTATAAGTAACTGATCAACTCTATTATCATAATCTTTATACATTTGTGAAAAATCCTCTTTAGAAACAACTAAAATGATTTCCTTACAATTATCATCTTTTTCGAAGAATTTTAAACTGTAGTCAATCACACGAACAGCGTTAATTTCGAATAAAATTTTATTGAAATTTAAGTTCATTCTGTGACCCTTTCCAGCAGCTAAAATTATTGCAGTATATTCCAAATTTATCACTCCCTAAATAAGTAAATATATATAAAATCTTCACTACTAAAATATAACAATTCTGTCACAAATAAATTTCAAAAAATTAGAATAAAAAATAATAAACTGTGTCAAAAAAATCCGAGTGAATATGTTTAACAAATTGCGATTATTTCTACATATATATATGCACTATTTTTTTTTGAAACAAATCAATAACCATGCTTAATCATGCTCATCCAAAAACATATAACGAAACAATGTATTTTCAAGAGTTTTCCACATATATATTCACGAATGCTTTTTTGAATATGATTAAGAGTTGTTATCGTGCAAATGACTGTTAAAAAACAATTCAAAATCGATAAAATATTTGATTATTTCGAAATCTCTTTATTTTCATAGTAATGGTAATTAGCATCAAATGATTCTTTCAATGTAATTTTAAGAGCTTCAGTAGCCTCATCAATAATTTGATCAGCATTTTTCCCTACAGCAGGAGATTGTGAGAGACCGAGATTTGGATATAAAGTTTGGGTTACTCCACCAAAAACCATTTTCAAATTGAATAAGTCGCCTCCATGTTGTAGTGCTCTGTCGATTAATTCTACCTTTCTTTCATCCTTTATAATAAGTGCAAAGTTTATTCCTCCAACACGATACAAACTGTGGTTATCCTTTATAAAATTGTAGCGCATTTTTTTTAGGTATTCACCCATCATTAAATCGCCTAAATCGCGACCATATTTTTCATTGATATTTGGAACATTTGTTAAGTGCATCAAGATCAGTGTAAATGGCTTTTTAATGCGAACTAAATTCTGAATTTCCTCGTACAATTTTTTATGATTAGGAAGCTCGTTTAGTACATCAATTTCACTCTCAGGAAACTGCTTAATATTCATTGGTTTTACTATCGAAATATAAGATTCTTTTTTATCAAGAAATATCTTTTTTCCTACCTCTTTTATCCATATAAGATTACCATCATTATTTACCCTATAAGTAGTAGAATAAATCGGTTTTTTTTTCGTTATTTTTTCGATGATTTTTTTGTACTCTATTAAATCATCTTTATAGATTTTACTCTCGAACACTTCTTGGCTAAAAATGTTGTTTTTTAACCCAAATAACTCAATAAATCTATCTGTTCCAAATAAATCCTCGTCACAATCCTTAAAACACATACCATCATTGAGTATTTCTATCGTTGAAACGAATCTTTTTTGTAATAAATCAGCATTTTTCTTAATATCTAGGATTTCTCTCTCTAATTTCATGAAATCCTCTTTGGAAATATCCTTCTTCATAACACTTATTAAAACTTTAACTATTAAAATAAATATAAACGTCCCTATTAAGGCGTATGAGTATAATTCGAACTCTTTAGATTCAAGTTTATCATAGAAATAATAATACCCTAGACCCATGACAAAAGCAAAAGTGACTATAAAACTATAGTCTGCATTCTTTTTATTTGCTAGTTTTAGTATGATATCAAATAAAATCCATATCAATAAGACTCCAATTACAACAAAAATATTCATATTTATCACCTTTATTTTATTTGTCTATCGTTCCTTTAATATACGAATTTGGATAGAAATACGTAAGATAAAGACCAAGTATAGCTAAATAGTAACTAAGCGAAGAATAACTTCTTATTATAGTAAAACTTAATACAGCAATGATTAAGAAAATCATTCCCCAGATAAAAGTTAATCCCCCACACATCGACTTAAATAACTTAGTTCTTGTGTAATCTGCGCGATAATCATGTCTTATATAATCAAATGCTATTGGTTTACTAATTAACCAAGTTGTTAACCAAACCAGTGATAAGAATAATAAAGTGTACTTACTATCCTTAAAAACATTCAACTCAGGAATAAATAAACTAAGAATAAACAGAGTGAAATATAGAACTATTATAGCTATCTCAAAAACTGTCACAAGCCTATAGATACGGTATTTCCAGTAAACTAATCCACTTAAAGATAAGAAAGTAATAGGTGCAACAACTAAATAGTTATGGTAGTTAGCTAGTAAATTAGATAAAATCAATACCATTAATATACCTAGCATAAACTCTAATCCATGTTTTCCTTGTACATGTAAATATCTTTCTGTGCCTTCTATTTCAATTCCCATATCAAATCCCTCAATAACTTCTTCAAGAAATTCTCTATCTCCAACATATTCTAGTGTTCCGTTAGCTAAAGCCTTTTCCAGTGTTGTATTTCCTACACTTAAATCATATAAACACTCATTTGTAGCAATAATTATAATATCTGAAATATCAGTAACACCTTTGTATACTCTATGATGTTTAGCTTTAGTTCTAATGTAATAAGACTCTTTCCCGATAAAGAATTGAATATTTTTCTCTGACTTTCCTAAAGCATTAGGTATATATTGATGTGCAATTATAGCCATTAACTCGTCATGTGTTATAAAATATTCCTCATCTTCACCATGATAGATTAAATCATCAATTGTATCACCGTATTCAACACCTGTTTGGATAATTCCCGATATCCCTGCTTCAGGTTTAACCCATGCACCGATAAAATAACTATTGGAAAATGGGTTAATAGAGCTGTAATCATCTAAATCAAATAAATCATTTATTGTTTTATTTTTCCAGTATTCTTTACTTGATACTCCACCAAAATACTCTCTTTTCTGCCCTATTTTACTAACTGCAATGTTATCAATTAATTTTGGAAAGTATTTTGTCAATTGATCAATTACTTGATTAAGTTTATGTTTTCTAGGTAAATCATCATCAATAAACTCAACTAAAATAGCTCCTAGTCCACTACCGCAGCTTGTTTTGTCTATTGCTTTATAATTTACTAAACTTAAAATTCTAACTTCGTCTTTAGGTATTTCACTAAAGAGATAGTGCTTTTCTTTAATGCCTAACGTTTTAGCGTCTTTACTAAGCCCTAAAAATACTTTGTTAACAACTGTTTTTTTATGGATTGAACTATATTTATTAGCAAAATCTTCTTTTATTTCCTCATTATCAGGAAAATATTGTTCTATAAAATCATCAATTCTCATGTTGATTACGTAATGTTTCGCTTGTATCTCTACACCTTCAGTATCAATAACCATCTCAATAATTCCGTTATTAATTATGAATTTCTCTATTTTTCTATTAGTAAAGATTTTTTCCCTAGTCTTAGATATTTCACTGGAAAATGTCTTAACTACCTTATCAAACGGAGTTTTAATAAAATGAGATCCATCGATAAATGTATCAAACCATTTAATAAAATAATTATATGCATTTACTTCTTGCAAAGGTATTCCAATTGAATCATACACTAAAGAAAACTCATTAATTAAGTCTTCGTTATCAAAATACTTAGTTAATACCTCAAGTAAACTTAAATCCCCTAATTCAATTAATATAGAAGGTAATGTATATTCTAGATTATTTAGTCTAGCTAACTTTTGCTCTTTGTAATCAGCATGATATCTCAAAATATCTTCAAATAATAAATGTATTTGGTCTCTTTGTTTAGGGTAATACCTAACTAAATATACCAAGAAATTATCAATATCATTTGGTCTCTTAACAATTCTTTTATTTTTATCTACAATCATTGCATATGGATTATCGAAGTATTCAAAATTATTCTCTAATCCACATTTTTTGATGTATTCATAGAACAAATCACCTTGGTGAACCCCACCAAGATCATAGTTATAAAACTTAAATTCGTACTTATTATTCTTTTTGTCTTTTAAACGAGTAGTGTATTTTTGAATCTTCTTACGTTTTCCTTCTTCAAAAACAGCAACATTTCTCAATCGCTTTGATAAATAAGTCGCTGTTGTAAGGCTTCCAAGTCCACCACCAATAATAACTACATCATATTTTTCCATAACATCACCTAGTTTCCAATATTATTATTTATTATATCATATTTCCTAAAACGATAATAATATAATTAAAAAAAGCCGTATCCGGCTTTTAATTTTGTAAATGTTTTTCTAAATACAGGAGTAAAGATTCTTTGCTAATATCTAAATCTAAGTATCCATCAACAGAAACACTAATATTCCCAGACTCTTCACTAACAATAATTGTTAATGAGTCTGATATTTCACTAATTCCAATTGCTGCTCGATGTCTTGAACCAAGTTGTTTAGGAACGTCTAATCGCTCAGTTGGAGGATAATATGCACCAGCGCAAACTATTTGATTCTTTCTAATTATTACAGCTCCATCATGTAATGGAGTGTTTGGATAGAATATTGATGATAGTAATTCACTGTTTAGTGGTGCCATAATTTTAAATGCACTAGATATATACTCATCCATTGATGTATTTTTTTCAAATGTAATTAATGCACCAATCTTTTTTCCACTTAGATGATCAATACTTTTAATTAACTCAATTTTTATATTATCTTCAAGTGTATTACTGAATAACGAGTTTCTTTTAAGTCCTAATTTAGATAAAATCAATAAGACCTCTGATTGAACAATAACACCTATCAATAATAGTAGGGGAATTCCCTTTATTAAGATGTCAATCACATGTACTGAATCTTGAAATACAATAACAATTAAATAGATAAATAAAGCGACATTTAACAATTTAAATAATCGATATATTTGGATAACTGTTTTTGTCTTAATTAACAATGTGAATATTGATAAAAGATATATATTGTATACTAATATATCAAAATTGCTCATAATATCACTCCTTTTCATAATTATAGCACAATTTTATGGTCCAATCACATAGAAAAAGAATAATTTTTTTATGATTAATTCAAGAAGAAAAACATAATATTTTTTTATGGTACTTTATTATTGTTTCAATTAATAAGAATGTTTTATAGACTATTGAATATAAATAATATTTTATTTATTTATTTATTCGCTAAATAGAGGGATTTCACAGTGTTTGATAAATGTCAAGACTGGTATTAATATATTTGATATTATATAATTAATATACACTCTCAATTTTTTTAGGAGGCTATTCATAATGAGAAAATATAGTGATGAATTAATCAAAAAAATAAATATTGATATTACAAGTAGATTTACTCACTTGTTCCCTATATCGGATGACATGGAAATGACGTTTTCAGGTGTATCCAGGCTAGTAATGTTAGATAGGTATACTCAAAAAGATTTATCCTTAGATACCCTATCAATTGGCGATTTAGTAATAACAATAGTGAAAAATGATCCCAACTTTCCAGCTAGAGGAATTGGGAATATTTTAGAAACTAATGGTGACAACGTAAAAATTCAACTTGAAAAAGAATATCTTTCAAATGCAGAAGATGCTGATTCTGAGGGATGTATCGTCAGAAATAAGCGATTAATAGATAAGCCTTTAGAACTATTTTTTGAGCAAATTGCAAAAAGATTAGCTCATCATTTAGGTGAAGATGAAAGTGAAGAAATGATTAATGATTTTTATGAGGAAGTATCGAGTTTAAACTTAGTTCCTGCTGGAAGAGTTCTTTTTGGAGCTGGAAGCAATACTAATGTAACCTATTTTAACTGTTTTGTTATGCCATTTATCCATGATTCAAGAGGTGGAATAAGTGATCATAGAAAACAAGTAATGGAAATAATGAGTCGTGGTGGTGGTGTTGGAACTAATGGATCTTCACTAAGACCTAAAAATTCCTTAGCTAAAGGGGTTAACGGAAAATCTAGTGGTGCTGTTAGTTGGCTTCATGATTTATCAGAATTAACTCATTTAGTTGAACAAGGTGGTTCAAGAAGAGGCGCACAAATGATAATGCTATCTGATTGGCATCCTGATATTGTTGAATTTATCGTTTCAAAAATGCAAAATCCAAAAATATTACAATTTTTAATAGACACAATTAAAGAACCTTCAATTGTCGCTGCTGCAAAGGCAAAATTGAAGTTTATTCCTTTAAGTGAATCTGAAATTATGATAAATGAATATATCTTAGAACAATCAAATAGTTCTCCTGGTGCATTTACAAAAGAAATAGTTGATTCTGCTTTTGAAAGCATTAATAAAGGTGGACATTTTGAAGTTAATAACCCTGATTTCTTAACAGGGGCTAATATTTCAATCGCAATTACAAAAGAGTTTATGGACGCAGTAGAGAGCGATTCTGATTATAATTTGAGATTTCCAGATGTAGATTCATATAAAAATGAAGAAAAACAAGCATATGATGATAAATGGATGGATGTTGGAGATGTAAGAGAATGGGAAAACATGGGTTATTCTGTAAAAACGTATCACACAATGAAAGCCCGTGAATTATGGAATTTAATAAATATATGTGCAACATATTCCGCAGAACCAGGAATTTTCTTTATTGATAATGCAAATGCAATGACTAACGCTAAAGGTTATGGACAAAAAGTAGTATGTACTAATCCTTGTGGAGAACAACCTCTTGCTCCGTATTCTGTATGTAATTTAGCAGCAATAAACTTGGCTAACATGGTTAATAAAGAAAAAGCAGAGGTAGACTGGAGAAAACTAGAAAAAACGATTAAAACAGCTATTAGGATGCAAGATAATGTAATTGACAAGACAACATACTTCTTAGAAGAGAATGAAAATCAAGCTTTAGGAGAAAGAAGAATTGGATTAGGAATTATGGGACTCCATGATTTACTAATTTGGTGTAATGTCCGTTACGGATCAAAAGAAGGTAGCGTTCTAGTTGATGAATTATTCCGTTTTATGGCTACAAATGCATATGAAGCTTCTATTAACATCGCTAAAGAAAAGGGTTCATTCCCATTCTTAGAAGAATTTGGAAGTAGAGAAAAATTCATTAATAGCGGGTATATGAAGAAATTGCCAGAATATATAAGACAAAATGTATTAACTCATGGTATTAGAAATTCCCATTTATTAACAATAGCACCTACGGGGTCTACTGGTACGATGGTTGGAGTATCTACAGGATTAGAACCATACTTCGCATTTACTTATTTTAGAAGTGGTAGATTAGGTAAATTTATAGAAGTAAATGCTCCTATTGTTGATGAATACTTAAAATACTATCCTGAATATTCTAAAAATTCACTACCAGAGACATTTGTTAGTGCAATGCAATTAGCTCCAGAAGAACACGTTGATACACAATGTATAATTCAAAATTGGGTTGATTCATCTATTTCCAAAACAGTAAACGCACCTAAAGGTTATACCGTTGAAGAAGTTGAACAAGTATACATGAGATTATATACTGGTGGAGCCAAAGGTGGAACCGTTTATGTTGATGGAAGTAGAGATTCTCAAGTCCTTTCATTATCTAAAACTGATGATGAGAAAATTAAATCTCCTAAACAAGTTGATTTAGAGGAATTAGGAATTATATTAGATGAAGAGAAAAAAGAACCAAAAGAATCTAAAACACAAGGATTAAGATCCGACAGACAAGATAGAAATATTGGAGTAGATGTTGGAGATATTTGTCCGATTTGTTTAGAAGGAACAGTTGAAAACTTAGGTGGTTGTCATACTTGTACTAACTGTAATGCACAATTAAAATGTGGACTTTAAAAAGCGCTGTTTAGCGCTTTTTTTGTCAAATTATATTCTTGATAACATCCATTTCCGTGATATAATAAAAAATGAGGTGATTATATGGACAAAGCAATACTAGTTGGGGTAGATTTAAGGAATGATGGATTAATCGATTACTATATGGAAGAACTAGTTAATCTAACAGAAGCTAGGAATATTGAAGTTCTATATACAATCACTCAGTCTATGAAAAAAATCACTCCAAATTTCTATATTGGATCAGGAAAAGTACAAGAAATAAAGACTTTTGCTGCTAATTTAGATGCTGATATAATAATATTTAACAATGAATTGTCAGGATCTCAAATTAGAAATTTGGAAGCTGAAATTGGTATTAGAGTAATCGATAGAACTTTATTAATACTAGATATATTCGCATTAAGAGCTAAAACTAAAGAAGCAATGCTTCAAGTTGAAATCGCTCAATTACTATATATGCTTCCAAGATTAGCAGGCCTTGCAGAATCTCTTGGTAAACAACAAGGGGGAATAGGGTCTCGTGGCCCAGGTGAAAAGATATTCGAGTTAGACCGAAGAAGAATTGAATCTGAAAGAAATAGATTAATAAAGGAATTAGAAGATGTTGTTAAAGCAAGAAAAATTCAAAGAAAGAATAGAGTTAAATCTAATATAAAAAAAATAGCAATTGTAGGTTATACAAATGCCGGGAAATCCACTCTTTTAAACGCTTTGATTGATACTACTCATAAAGATTTAGATAAACAAGTATACGTAAAAGATATGCTTTTTGCCACATTAGAAACATCCACAAGACATATTGTACTAAGTAATCATAAAGAATTTATTGCTACTGATACTGTTGGTTTTGTATCTAATCTTCCGCATCATCTTGTTGAATCCTTTAAATCAACTCTCGAAGAAATAACAGAAGCTGATTTTTTAGTTCATGTTGTTGATACAAGTAATACTTTCTATGAAAAACAAATAGAAGTTACTAACGAGACTCTAAAAGATATTGGTGTAATCGATATTCCTGTAATTTATATCTATAATAAGTTTGATTTACTTGAGGAAGAAATAAAACCACTTCATTATCCTAGCGTAATTGTATCTTTATTGGAGCAAGAAGGAATAAATAAAGTAATAAACATTATTGAAAAAGAATTATTTAAAGATTATGAAGAAGTAACACTATTAGTTCCCTTTACTGAGGGAGATTTAATATCATACTTCAATGAAAACAATCATGTTATTAATCAAGATTATAGTAATGAAGGAACACTAATCACACTAGAACTAAGCCTTATTCAAAAAGCAAAATATATTAAATATATAAAATAATAATCCAGTAGTTGGAGTTTTCAAAAATTTAATTTCTTACTCTTTTTTAAGTAATAAATCGTTAAACATGTTTGGCAACAAAATGGTGCTTATATCTATACCAAGCCATTATATGTATATAGTTATATGATAAAGAATATTTTTGTATAAATAGAAAAAAGGACCATTATTTCGGTCCTTTTTCTAGATATTCTAGATATTCTTCAAATAATTCAATTAATTCTTCCTTTGTTTTAAGGCTATTTATTTTTCTTTTTACATATGTAGCCCCTTTAAGTCCTTTGACATACCAAGCTGCATGACTTCTCATTTCAAGAAGCGCTATTTTTTCACCCTTCAAATCAATTAATCGATACATGTGATCTATTATTTGAGCAATTTTCTCTTTATAATGAATATCTTTTTCATACTTACCAGTATTTAAAAAATCTACTATTTGATTTATTAGCCATGGGTTACCTAAAACCCCTCTACCTATCATTACTGCATCACAATTAGTAGTTTCTATCATTTTTAGTGCATCTTCAGGAGTTAACACATCTCCATTTCCAATAACGGGAATATTGACAGCTTCTTTAACAGATTTTATCGTATCCCAATCTGCCTTTCCTGTATACATTTGAACTCTCGTTCTTCCATGAATCGCAATTGCTTTAGCTCCAGCTTTTTCGCATAATTGAGCGATTTCCACTGCATATATAGTGTTAGAATCCCATCCACTTCTAATTTTAACAGTAACAGGTTTTTCTACACTTTCTACAACTGCCTTAACTATATCGTATATTTTCATTGGTTCTAATAATAATTTAGCTCCAGCTTCACTTTTTACAACTTTTGAGACAGGACATCCCATATTAATATCAATAATATCACAATCAGATTCTTGATCAATAATTATAGCACCCTTAACAATGCTTTCTTTATCCCCACCAAAAACTTGCATACTTAAAGGTCTTTCTCCTTCAACTACTCTAATCATCTTCAGTGTTTTTTCATTTCGATAATTAAGAGCTCTATCACTAACCATTTCAGCATAAACTAGCCCTGCCCCATAATCTTTCATAATAGTTCTGAAAGCAATATTAGAGACACCAGCCATTGGAGCAATAATTACTTTGTTTTTTATTTCGATATCGCCAATCTTAAACATTTTAAGCACATCCTTTGAATAAGCACACTCTATTTTACATAATCATCGAAATAAATGCAATGTGTTTGATTTTATTTATTGTTCTTTAATGATATAATATCGTTGGTGATAATATGAAAGATTATTTAATTAAGGCTTATGCCTATAATGGTACAGTAAGAATTTATACTGCTATAACTACTAATTTAGTAGCTCATGCACAAAAAATTCATGATTTATGGCCTACAAGCACTGCAGCACTTGGAAGATTACTAACAAACTCCGTAATTATGGGAGCGATGTATTCAGATGATCAAGAATTAACAGTTAGAGTTGCTGGAGATGGCCCAATTGGAGAAATGGTAGCGACAACTAATTCTCATGGTGAAGTTAGAGGTTATGTTGGTAATCCTCATGTTTTCTTACAGTATAATTCAGGAAAATTAAATGTGGGACAAGCAGTTGGAAACGGCTTTATTCACGTCACAAAAGATTTGAAAATCAGAGATTTATTCACAAGTTCTTCTGAAATTCAAACAGGTGAAATAGCTGAGGATTTTGCTTATTACTACACTGTTAGTGAACAAATACCTAGTGCAGTAGGACTTGGTGTATTAGTTGATACAGATAATACCGTAATAAGTAGTGGAGGATTCATCTTACAATTAATGCCTGGATGTAAAGAAGAAACAATAAAAGAGATTGAAGAAGTAATCAAAAATATTAAGCCAGTTAGTGAAATGGTTAATAGTGGTTATACTCCTGAAGATATGATGAATGAGATTAGTAATAATGATTATCAATTTCTTCAAAAGTTAGATCTATATTTCAAATGTGACTGTTCAAGAGAAAAATTTGAAAAAGGATTAATATCCCTTGGAAAAATACAATTAGAAGAGATAAAAACAGTAGATAAAGGTATTGAGACAGTTTGTCACTTCTGTAATTCAAGATATAAATTTGATGAATCAGATATACAAAGTTTAATTAATGATGCAAAATAAAAGCCGTTTCCAATTGGAACCGGCTTTTTCTTATACGGATTTTAAATAT
>JAOZRX010000066.1 GCA_029939945.1 Candidatus Izemoplasma sp.
CTTCTAGCAGAAGTTAATCCTTCTCCTGTAGGTGTTGCAATTGTAAGAGTTGTAAATCCTTCTCCTTCAATTCCAAGACCAGCGAATGATGGTGCATTCTTAACAAATATTGATGTATCTAGTGCACGTGCTGCTTTAGTTAAATTAGGTACGCTTTCTGAATGCATAATTGCTGTATGGTGATACCCATGTTCTGCTTTTACTGCTTTCTCAATTGCTTCATCAACTGAATAGACTCTAACTATTCCAAGTACTGGCATCAACATCTCAACAGTAACAAATGGATGGTCTTCTAAAACTTCAGCAATAATTAATTTAGTATCTTGATGAACTGTAATTCTACAAGCTTTTAAGATTTCAGCTGCTGATTTACCAACATATTTTCTATTAACAACTGTTTCACCATCTTTATTCTTTGTGAATACTTCTTTTGTTACTAAATCTATTTCATGACGCTTAAGTTCATAAGCTCCGTTTCTTACCATTTCACCTCTAAGTTCAGTAAATACACTATTAAGTACGAATGCCTCTTTTTCAGCTATACATAAAATATTATTGTCAAAACTTGCTCCTCTAATAATATCATTTGCTGCTTTTTTAATATTTGCAGTTTCATCGACTATAACAGGAGGGTTACCTGGTCCTGCAGCTATTACTTTTTTACCACTCTTCATTGCAACTGCAACTACTGCTTCTCCCCCAGTAACAACTAACATTCTAACATCTTTGTGTGTCATTATTACTTTACTAGTTTCCATAGTAGGATTTAAAGGAGCAGTAAGTAATTCTTTTGGTCCACCTACATCATAAATTGCTTTATTTAATAATGATATTGTTTCTGAAGTAACTTTTTTAGCGCCAGGATGTGGATTATAAACTACTCCATTTCCTGCAGCTACCATACTAATACTATTATTAATGATTGTTGAACTAGGATTTGTTGATGGTGTGATTGATCCAATCACTCCAAAAGGTGCTAATTCAACTAAAGTCATCCCATCATCTCCTGTAAAAGTTTGAGAAGATAAATCTTCAGTTCCAGGAGTTTGTTCTGCTGCTAAGATATTCTTTATGATTTTATCTGCAACTCTACCAAATCCTGTTTCCTCATGAGCTAATATTGCTAATTTCTCAGCATTTTCTAAACTAACTTTTCGCATTGCAGCAATTATTTCATCACGCTTTTTCATTGTTAATTCCATTAGTTTTTTTTGAGACGCCTTAGCAGCTAAAATAGCATTTTCAACATTTTCAAATACTCCTACATATTCTGAATTAACAACATTGGTTGGTGAACTATAAGGTTCATATTTTGCTGTTACATTATTCCCGTATTTTTGTTCCATTTCTTCTGTAAGTTTTTTTATTAAATCATTCGTACTCATTATTTTTCCTCCTCAGTGAAATCAATTCTAATTTTTAATTCTCGCAATTTATCTTTTGCGAGTGGAGTAATTAGCTGTTTTTTACTTAAGACTATATTGTTTAATCCGCTTTGTTTTAATTTTTCAACATATTCTTCGGTTATTAAATCAACTTTATCTAGTGAAGATTTATTATTATCTTGAATGTTTATTACATTAATTCCCATATTTTTTACGTCGTAAACTATGTCAATTATTTTATTAAACATAACTGCATTTGTATTAATCATTACAATTACTGACTTATTTGCCATTAACCCACTTAATATAATATGATTAATATCTTCAGAATCATCAGTTACTGTTAATGCTTTTAACTGACTAATTTTATGTCCAATAATTATGATAGTTTCTACTGCATCTAGTAAATTTAAAAACTCACTATTTTTCATATCGAACTTAATAAAATTAATATTTTTATTATCTTTAATATAATGCATTTTAGAGAATTCTTCATTTGATCCTAAATATAATTCATAACCAGGATAATTATTCATTATATAGTTTTGATATTCTGTAAATCCAAATCCAATGTTTGATGATAAAATCAAACATGATTTTTCAGATATTTTAGAATTAGATTTAAGATCAATTTTCTCAAGGATATTCTCAGTAACTACCTTAACAAGTTTATCAAAATTGTTTGCATCCATATTTCACGACCCTTCTATAGATGAAGAATAAAATATTATTTAATTACCATTTAAAATGTTGTTTATTTCTTTAAATGTACTAGCATCTAAACTAGCTCCTCCAATAAGGAAACCAGATACACTTTGAGCTAAAGCTAAATCCTTAACGTTAGATGGCTTAACACTTCCTCCATATAACAATGGAATTGTTGAACCTAAGTTGCTTCCATATTCTTGGATTAAAAATTCTCTTAAGAACATATGTGTTTCTTCTACTTGCTGTGGAGTTGCTGTAACACCTGTACCAATTGCCCATATTGGTTCATAAGCAATAATGATTTTTGAAAGTTCTTCTCCACTAATGCGTTCTAGTCCTTCTTTGATTTGTCCCATTAAGTGGTTCTTATAACTCTCACCTTGTCTCAGTATCAGGTTTTCACCAATACATAAGATAGGTGTTATTTGATTTTGAACACAAATTCTAACTTTTTTTGAAATTAGCATATCACATTCAAGGAACAAATCTCTTCTTTCAGAATGTCCAAGAATTGCGTATTTAGCTCCAAAATCTTTTGCGGTAGTATAAGAAAGTTCACCAGTATAAGCACCACTTTCTTTTGGAAAAAGATTTTGCACTCCATAAAGAACCTTACTATAACGTAATTTATCTTCAAATAAATATAAGTAAGGATCTGGTGGAGCTATGATTATTGTATTTTTTTCACCAAAATCATGATTTGCTACTTCATCTAAAAATGAAATAACTTCATGTTTTGATTTATTCATTTTCCAGTTTCCCGCAATAATAAATTTTTGTGTTTGCAATACGTTTTTTACAAGTTCAGTTCTAACGAGCTGTTCAATTTCTCTTCGTTCCATAATTATGCACTCCTTATTTTATAACAAGTTTTTCAGAACCTCTTAAGACAAGTTTTGTCTCAAGTAGAACTTCTTTTATAGATTTATGTTGTATTTGTTTATTCTTGATTAAATCAAATAGCATTTCTGCAGCTACTTCACCCATTAATTCTGTTGGTCTTGAGACCGTAGAAATACATAAATTCATTATTTCAAACATGTCAACATCATCAAACCCAATAAATGCCATATCCTTTGGAATCGATAATCCGGCCTCAACCAATGCTTTCACGCATCCTTGAGCCATCATATTATTTGCTGCAAAAATTGCAGATGGTCTTTTTTCTAGTTTAAGAATTTTCTTTGTAATTTCATATCCACTCTTCAACTTAAAGTCACCATAGAAAACAAGGTCATCATTAACTTTTATATTATTGCTTCTTAATGCATTTTCATAACCATAGAATCTTTCTCGTCCAGGTTTTGAAGACATTGGTCCAGAGATGATAGCTATATCTTTATGCCCTTCACTCACAAGAGCATTAATAGCATCAAATGAACCTGAAATGTTATTAACAAATACTGAATTAAAATGAGATATATTAATGCCACGGTCTAACAATACAATCGGAACACCAAGATCCTCTAATTGATATAGATATTTTGAGTTGTACCCTGATTGATCGGTTTTAGGTGTAATTATTAGTCCCATAATGTTGTTTGTTTTAAATAACTCTAAATATTTTAATTCTTTATCAATTTTCTCGGCTGTATTACATACCAGTAAATTTGTAGAGTTATTATCTGCTATACTTGAGATTCCTTTAATAACTTCTCCGAAGAATGGATTAGAAATGTCAGGAATAACAACACCGATGATATTCGTCTTATTATTTGATATAGATTGTACTAGCATTTTGTCATTATTTGCTAGTTCGTTAAAAGCTTTTATAACCAGCTCTCTAGTTTCTTTTTTAACATAGCCACTACGATTCATCACTCGAGAAACAGTAGCAACAGAGACACCTGCTCTAGTTGCAATATCTTTATTTTTTACCACTAGTTACACCTCTTTATCAGAATAGGAAATTTTCTTTCATATATTATATACGTGTGTTCTCTTCGAGTATAACCGTTTTTTTCATATAAGTCAACTAAAAACTCAAATTTAGAGTAACCGTGTGGAAGATTATTACATATAAATACAATCGCTTACATTGGTATTAAACATTCTTCTTTGCATAGAAAGTGAAAAATTCTAAATAGAAGCAAAAAAAAATATCAGAGTCTCACATTTCTGTGTAACTCTAACATTTTGCAAAAATACTGTGAAGTATAATGATTTAATATCTTCAGGAAATATTTCTTATTTCTCCAAAAATATTTAATTTCATTACTCTAATTTATGCTCATCAGTGAACACTCCCACTACTTACAATAGACATTGTTGAAACAAAGGCTTCTCGGGTAGTGCGCACTACCATGCGCATATTAATCGAGCTATCAAGGTTGTCCCATCCTCTTATACTAGTATTTCTTAGTTTTCTATAATATAACATAATTTCTGAACCAGAAATTACATCTATTCATCTCACCAGTTACGATATTATCAATATCCTTGAACAGGGAGTCTTCTAGATATCTGGATAAATTATATTTGAACCAATTCATATTCTGTTGTGATACTCATTGGTCTTTCGCAAATAATAAACAATAAAATCAAAAAATGAATTGCAATTTTTATTGCATTTTTATCAATTATTCCATATACTATAGTGTCATACATATAAAGCAACCGGTAATGATGTCAAGAGATAAAAACAATAAAAAAGACTAGTTTTTA
>JAOZRX010000115.1 GCA_029939945.1 Candidatus Izemoplasma sp.
GTACAAGTAGAATATGAAGGTAAGAAAAATACATTTGAAAAAATATTGAAGAATCAGGCTGAAAAAATGAAAAATGTTATAAAAAATAAAGGTGTCTATGTTCCTTTTTCATTTCGTTAAAAAGGTAATAAGTCAAAACATAATGTGCATTTAAGGTAAAATTTTTATAATTAGCTTTTAAGTTAGCTATGAATTTCTGATCAAAAGAATCGAAAGATTTATGTTCATCTTTATAATCATTTAGTTCTGAAGTTACACGAATAATTTCAGTATATTTTTTAATTACACCAATGGAATGTTCAAGTATCATGGTTGGGAATTCTAATAATCTATCAGCATGATAAATTCCACAAGATTTAATCTTTTCGATTGGTGTCATGTCATACATCTCTATACCGGAGTGAGGGCGTAAATTATTGAAATATTCGCTGTATCCTTTAGCTTCAATGATGAAGCTTTCCTTGTCATTAATAAATTGTCCTCTTGGAACAAAAAATTCTTCATCATCTGTTCTGTGAGATCTTTCTATTAGATTTTTTCTAACATCAAACCCTGGATTGTATGAGTATATGTCAGCATTTAAGATATTGAGTAATTTATTCCATTCAGCTTTTTTAGTTTCAGATCCTCTAAAAAATTCAGTTCCATTATCTGTACCTATGATAATATTACTATCTGTAAATTTCATTGCTCTTAAAAATTGAATAACGATTAGCAAGAAATGTAAGCCAAATTCAGAAGTTCTTTCATGTGAATAAGCAATAAATCTAAATCTTGATTTAACATCAATAAGATTCCATTCAATGATAGGTATATCTTTATTTGATTTAAATTTATTGTAAATTTCAATAGGTAAGGCTTTTTTATCTAAAATGGATTTAGTATCATAGTGAAGTTTTTCAAAACAGCCTAAAGCCTTGTAATCATATAATGGAACATGGTTTTTGTTAGCAGTTTTTACTTTCTTAACTTTCATCTTATTTCTTTTATAAATACCTTTCAATTGTGAATATGTAAGGGTTTTTAATATATCAATTTCTTTGAGATGATCTTCATCTTCTGTCCCTAGTTTTATATTTCTTCGTTTAAGATGTGTATTCATTCTATTATAACCAACTCTTACATTTTGATCGTAAAAATATTTTTTTATGACATCTTCTTGCCTTTTATTGGCGGTTCTCTTGTTATTATGAGGTTTTCTAGATTTGTTTTTGATTGCAAAAAGTTTTTTGTTGATTTCCTCTTCTGTGAAAGAAGAAGATCTATTTAACAAATCATGTTGAATTTCTAAGCAAATATTATTTTCAAAAGACTTAATTAA
>JAOZRX010000116.1 GCA_029939945.1 Candidatus Izemoplasma sp.
TTTATATGGAATGAAGCATGTGAAAAGAGCTCAAAATGGCCATAATTTAATTATTCAAAAACATGTTGTAATAGGTTTTTTTTTCAAAACTAAAATATTCAAAATTCTCGGTTTTATAGAATAAGTCATTGTATTATATTTTTTGAGTAAAAATATAGTGATTTGTACGCCGGTTCGAGGTGTGTTTTAACTTATTTTTATGATATAATACGTACTAGTGTGTCCGATAAACAACTAAATATAGAGAATAATAATAAAGTTGGTGATGTGTTATGAAATTTGTAATTTGGGGAAAAGAAAAAATCTCTCAGCTGAGTGATTTAGAAAAAGAGCAGTGGTTTGATGTTTTAAATAATGGGTTAGAGGAAGACCGTGATATTTCTTTAGATAATCCCAAAATTAGTAAACTACAGGAAAATATAGAAACAGATTATCTTAAGTATTTACATGAATGTACAAGAACAGCCTATTATTTCTCATATTTTGTATTATATAATGAAGAAGGTGTTATGGTTAGTGTTTGTAGAGTATTTGAGAAGGATCATCAGTTTTATTTAGAAGGGTTAGAAACTCATCGTGACTATTATAGAAAAGGGTATGCTTCTGCATTAGTTAATGAAGTCATACTATATTTGAAGGAAATCGATATCTCTACCCTGCGATCTTCTGTTAGCACTAGTAATTTAAGGTCTATCCAATTCCATAAATCTCTGGGATTTTCTATTTATGATGAAAATGAAAATAAAGTACGTTTCCAATTTGATATAATGGGACGTCCAAGATATTTATCTTCACTCCTTAAACGCTTATGGCTTCTTCATTTAATACGGGGATTACCATACCATAAAGATAATAATAGGAGGTATTATAAATCTTCATACGGAGAACTTATTGTAAATCTAATTTTGGTAGTAATTTTAATAGACATTGTCTATTACTTTACGTTATCAAATCATCTTGTAGAATTTATATTATTACATGTATTTTTATTATTTCTTTCAAATGTTATGAACGGGATAAGATATTTTAAGAATAAAGATACACAATACCGTGAGATTGCAAAAAAACTTGCAGTTTCTAGCACTGTTATTGTAGCCATTTCTACATTCATAATAATTCTAATACAATTATTTATATAAAGAGTTTATTTGTATATAATTTTTAATTGATTGTGCGGCTATATTATGGTATAATTATGGTATAAAGTTAAAAGGAGTGTTAATATGCCTAGAATTATACCTATAAGAGAACTAAAGAATACAGCTAGTATATCAAAGTATGTAAATGAAAGTAATGAACCTGTTTT
>JAOZRX010000033.1 GCA_029939945.1 Candidatus Izemoplasma sp.
ATAAAAGTTTGAGAAGCACAATCTCAGTTTAAGACTTTAAATAATAGATGAGTATATATTTAATGAAGACATTTAAAAAGCCTTTTACAGGCTTTATAAAGTGTTCATAAGCAATACTGTAGCTAATGTGAAATACACACTTAGAGCAAGTATATCATTAAGCATTGTTACAAATGGACCACTCGCAATAGCGGGATCTATTTTAAATGAGTTAATTACTATTGGCATTACTGCTCCGAGTAAAGTAGAAAAAGTTAAACTTGCTAAAATTGAAAGACTTACAACTTCAGTAATCCTTAATGCATCAGGATTGTTAGTCATCATTAAGAACAGATAAGTTACTCCAAACAAAATGATTCCAATTAATAATCCGTTTACTAATCCGGTTCCCAGTTCTCTTAATAGATGCTTTCTAATTCCATATTTTTCATCAAATTCTCCATTATTTAATCCTCTAACCGTTACAGCTAAAGCCTGTGTCCCTGTATTACCTGCCATACCTAAAATCATTGGCATAAATAAAGCAATAGTAGGGATTGCTGCTAAAGTACCTTCAAACTGAGAAATAATTGTTGTTGTGAAGAATCCAAAAATACTAAGTAACAGCAACCATGGTATTCTCTTTTTAGCACTTAACCAAATAGTTTCAGTTTCTGAATCTATTTCTACATCACTAATCCCAGCTAATCGAGAATAATCTTGAACTGCTTCTTCTTCAATAACATCAACGATATCATCAATTGTGATAATTCCAAGCATTCTATTTAAATTATCAACAACTGGAATACTAGTAAAATCATAATCTTTAAATATCTCAGCAACATCTTCTTGATCCATAGAAGTTCTAACACTGATAATTCTTTGATTCATAATATCTTTTATTAGTTGTCCTTTTCTAGCGAGAATCATTTCTCTTAAAGAAAGTGTCCCTTTTAAAATATCTAATTCATCAACAACATATAATATATTTATAGTTTCAGCATCTACTGCTTGATTAATTAATTTCTTCATTGCTTTTTCAACATTGTCTTTTTCACTAATCTCGATATATTCAGTTGTCATAATTGAACCAGCAGTATCTTCTTTATACTGAAGTAAATCTTTTATATTATCTCTATGTTTTGCGTCCATTAATTTTAAATATCCAGCTTGTTCTTTATCAGGTAAAGCTTGAATAACGTCAACAGCATCATCAATCTCAAAATTTTGAATAATATTAACAATATATTTTGGTATCATTTCATCAAAAAGAATTAAGATTTCTTCCATATCTAAAAAACTAACGAATTCACTAATTTCAGTAGCATCAAAAATTTTATAAATTCTTTTTCTTTCATCAAATGATAACTCCATCAAGGTTTCACTAACTTCATAAGGATGATACTTATTTACTTGTTCTTTTAATAATTTAATATCTTCTAACTTGAAAATCTTTTTTATTTCATCAATGTATGAATTGTTCATGTTATTCACCTCCTGATTTCCTAGTTTATTTTATCATAGAAATATATTGATATCTATCTTTATAGCCTAATTCAATATAATAACTTCATAAGACTTGATTTACATCCTTATATAATATAGAATAAACTAGCAAATATTATAATAAAGTTTCTTTAGATTTATTAACGTGATTTTCTTATAATATTATATAGAAAGAAGGTATCATATGAAAAAGATATATGAAGCAATAATTGAAATCCCAATGGGTACAAAAAACAAATATGAAATTGATAAAACAAAAAACAGAATAAGACTAGATCGTGTATTATATACACCAATGACTTACCCTGCAGAATACGGATATATTGAAGAAACACTTGCACTTGATGGTGATCCTCTAGACATCTTAGTATTAGCTACTTCAAAAACTTTCCCTGGATGTATCGTTGATGCTAGAGTTGTAGGATACTTAGATGTAGTTGATAATGGAGAACCAGATGCTAAAATCATCGCAGTAATGGAATATGATCCTCGTTTCTCTCATATTCACGAATTAACTGATATTCAAGAACATACATTAAGAGAAATTAAACACTTCTTTAAAACTTATAAAGATCTTCAACAAAATAAAATTGTTGAGATATTTAATTTCCATGATAAAGTTGATGCTCTTGAATTAATACAAGAATGTCAAAAAAGATATGAAAAAACAATAAAGAAATAGGGGGTATATTATGGCATATGTTATAAAAACAACTTTTGATAACGGTAATAATGGACTTGTTGAAAGTGCAAATGGAAAAACAGAAACTAGTTTTGAAGGTAAAAGTTTATCACCTTATGAATTATTTTTAGGAGGTTATACTTCTTGTTTACATTCAACATTTAAATCTATTGCAGATAAGAAAAGAATTCCTTTCGCAAGTGCAACGTACGATGTAGTTGGAGTGAAACGTGAAGAAATTCCAACATATCTAAAAGAAATGACTACTGTTATTACTTTTACAGGTGTTGCGAAAGAAAAAGAAAAAGCCATTGAAAAATCAATGACTATGGCTGCAAGATATTGTAGCATCTCAGCAATGCTTAAAATGATTGCTGAAATGAATTATGAGATTATCTTTAAATAGAGTGCTAAGCACTCTTTTTTTTGCATAAAAAAAATCCCGTTTCAGAGATAATTTATACCGACTAAAAAAATGGAGCAGGTGATGAGAATCGAACTCACACAATCAGCTTGGAAGGCTGAGGTTCTACCATTAAACTACACCTGCATTTTGTCAGCATAAGTATAATATCATAAACATAAAAACAAGTCAATAAACTTGTTTTATTTTTTTGATTTTTTTTATGTTTTCTTAATCGCACGTAGTTTTGCACTGTGCGCTCGATTATTATTTTCTAGTTCTAAAGCGCTTGGTAAAATAACTTTACGATGCAACAATTCATATTCTGGTTTTATATCAGGCATAACTGGAATATTTATTGGATAATCAATTGTTGTTTTTTCTCGCATAATATTTTTAGCAAGTCTATCTTCAAGAGAATGGAAAGTAATTACAACTACTCTTCCATCTTTATTCAGTAATTCAAGAGCTTGATATAATGAATCTTCAAATACTCTGAGTTCATCATTCACAGCTATTCTTAAGGCTTGAAAAGTCTTTTTAGCTGGATGACCTTTTTTGCTTAGTACTTTTTGAGGCATACTCTTTTTAATAATAGCTACAAGTTCAAAAGTTGTTTTAATTCGTTTTTCTAATCTATCTTTTTCAATATTTCTTGCAATTTGCTTTGCAAAGTTTTCATCACCGTATTTTCTCAATATATTCATAATTTCATGAAATGAATATTCATTCACTATAATTTCTGCGGTTAAATCATTTGATTGATTCATTCTCATATCAAGTGGAGCATCATATTTATAACTGAATCCTCTATCAGGAATATCAAATTGAAATGATGAAACTCCTAAATCATATAGTACTCCATCAACCTTGTTTATTCCTAAATTACTTAATTTATCTTTTAGATTAACAAAATTACTTTTTATAATTGTGTAGTTTTTATTTAATGCATCTAATTTTTTTATTGCTTTAGTAATAGCGTAATCATCTTGATCAAAGGCATATAGATGTCCTGATTCTAATCTTTTCAGTATTTCAAAAGAGTGTCCACCACCACCTAAAGTAGCATCGACATATATTCCATCTTTTTTAATATTTAAATAACTTATAGATTCTTCTAGTAAAACTGAAATATGTTTATACATTTGTATCATCCTTTGCTTTAGTAATAATACCATATATCTAAAAAATTGTAAAAGAAAAACGCTGATTTCAGCGCTTCTTTTTGTAGAGTTTACGCCTCTACTTCTTGAGTTTCTTCTAGAACCAGTTTACTACCATAATATCCACACTCTTTACAAACTCTGTGTGATAATTTCATTTCTCCACAATTAGGACAAACTACCATACCAGGAACACTTAATTTGAAATGAGTACGACGTTTACGTTTAACAGATTTAGAAGTTCTTCTTTTAGGTACTGCCATCTCGTCATCTCCTATTTCTTGTAATTCTTTAGATTGGCAAATGCGCGATTAATCTCTTTATCTTCATCTAAATCTATAATTTCAGAGTTAAAGTTTTCATAAGCATTTTTGCTTAAAACACGCATTGGCTTTTCCAATATTATATTAGACCATATTATCGGTAATAAGTCAACAGTTATTCCCTCAATATGAGTATAATTATTCGATTTCTCTTGTGAAAATGTTTCCTCTACTTCAATATCAATATCATATAGCACTTCTTTTAGTGTTATTGCACATGCTAAGGTAAGAGTGCATTTGATACCTATATAAAACTCAAATACTGAATTATCATAAACTTCAAAATCTCCTTCAACTTCTACAGGAGAGATTTTAATAATATCCGTGTTTTTAACATGCCCTGAAAAATCAAGAGTATCCTTGAACTGATTATCTATATTTTGCAGTCTAACTAATTCCTGTACTGTCCATTTCACATTAACACCTCCGAGCGTGAAAATTATACTTTTAATATGGAATAATGTCAAATATAAGGTATAATGGATTTGGTGATATTATGAAAGTTGCAGGAATAATAGTTGAATACAATCCTCTTCACAATGGACATCTTCATCATATACAAGAAACTAAGAAATTATCTAATTGTGATTATTTGATTGCTGTTATGTCAGGGAACTTCACTCAACGTGGTGAACCTGCTATGATAGACAAATTTAGCAGAACAAAAATGGCTCTAAAAAATCAGGTTGATTTAGTGATTGAGTTGCCATTTGTTTTTTCTGTGCAAAGTGCTGATATTTTTGCTTATACTTCTGTTGCTATCTTGAATCATCTTGGAGTTGATGAAATCTACTTTGGAAGTGAATCAGGAAATATTGATGAATTATTTTATTTGAGTAAGGTTTTACAAAGTGCTGAATATAATAAATTAGTATTAGAATATTCAAAACTAGGAAACAGTTATCCAACAAGTAGTGACATGGCTATTAAAAAACTTACAAATTCTAAAATATACGATTTACCGAATAATATCTTGGGAATTCATTATATTAACGCTGTTAAAAAACTAAAAAGTGATATAAAGATTAAGACAATAAAACGAATTGAAGCTGGTTATTACGAAGAATTTAATAAAGATAAATCAATTCAAAGTGCTTCTGGAATAAGAAAAATGCTTAAAACAGGTATTGATATAAAAAATTACGTCCCAGATAGTGTTTATAAAATATTAGATGATCGATTAGTTGTTGATTTCAATATGTTTACAGAGCATTTAAAATATAAAATATTGAGTGCAACCAAAGAAGATTTAAAAGGAATATTTAATATAACTGAAGGGTTTGAAAATAGAGTTAAGAAGATTAGAGATTTTGAAGACATTGATGATTTAATTTCTCAACTTTTAACAAGAAGATATCCTCATTCTAATATTCGTAGATCTTTGATTCATATTTTGTGTAATACAGAAAAAAATGTTCTTACATCTTTTGAAATTCCTTACATTAGAATTTTAGGAATGAATCAGGTTGGACAACAATATCTAAATTTAATAAAAAAAGATCTAACAATCCCCTTAATCTCTAAAATATCAGGTTCTAAGCACTCCTATTTAGAGATGGAATTGAAAGCTTCTAAAATTTATTCTATGGTCTCAGATATCGATGTTTTCAAAGAAGAATTACAACCACCAATTTTATTCGCATTTTGATTGATTTTTAATTTAAAAAAGTTATAATTTATAGTGGGTGATAATATGTATACAAAAGAAGAAATTAAAGACAGAGTCGAGATGTTAATAGATCCATCTGTAAATAAATCTTTCAAGGAAACAAAAGGAATTAAATTTCTTGATATTGATGAAGAAAAAATGATTGTAAATGTTTTAATAGGACTTGAGAAATTAGAAGACGATTTCAAAAGAACTGTAACTAGATCTTTAGCTAAATTGATTAAGTTAGATTTAGGATTCACAGGAATCAAAGCACAATTCGAACTAAACAAGAAAAGTGAAAGTATTTTAGCTAGAGAAGTAAAATATATTGGTGTTGCTTCTGGAAAAGGTGGAGTAGGAAAATCTACTGTTGCTGCTAATCTTGCTTATGCTTTTAAAACATTAGGTAAAAAAGTAGGAATTATTGATGCTGATATTTATGGAAGTAGTATTCCAACAATATTGGATATGGAAGTAACAGCTCCAAAAAGTACTGGTAATGAAAAAATTATTCCTTTTGAAAAAGATGGAATTGAATTAATTTCAACAGAATTTTTCTTAGCACCAGATAAACCACTTATGTGGCGTGGACCAATGCTTGGAAAAATGCTTAACCATTTCTTTTATGATGTAGTTTGGAATGAAGATATTGAATATATTCTAGTCGATCTTCCTCCTGGTACTGGTGATGTTGCATTGGACATTCAAACATTGATACCTCAATGTAAAATGGTTATCGTAACAACTCCACATGTATCTGCATCACATGTTGCAGTTAAAGCAGGTTTTGCTGCTGAACAGTTAAAACATGAAATCTTAGGTGTAGTTGAAAACATGAGTTATTTAAATCATGCTGGAGAAAAAATTAATGTATTTGGTGAAGGTGGAGGAAAAATAGTTGCTGATAAACTTAAATCTAAACTACTAGCTACAATTCCTATCGGACAACCTAAAAACCACATTTCAATTTTTGATTCTAGTGAAGAAATAGGAATTGATTATTTAGGACTTGCTAACAAAATTATTAAAGAATACTAAAAAATAAAACTCATCAAATTTTGATGAGTTTTTTATTTAGATATTTTTATTCAATTGTTTTATTTCGTACAACATCAAGAACATACACAATGTACCTGCAATTAAATCGGCTACAAAGAAAGTAACCCAGATAGCTCCTATTCCAAAGATTGGAGTAAATATCAAAACTATTGGTATAAACAATAATAACTGTCTAGATACAGCAACTAACAATGCTCTTTTGGGATATCCAAGTGCCTGATAAACTGCCCCAAGAATTATATGGAAACCAACCAACACATATCCTATTGAGATAGTTCTGAATGCATCAGTTCCGTATTCAATAAAGAATGTATCATTAGAACTACTAAACAGATCGAAAATGGCTGGTGCAAATACTTGAACAAAAACAAACCCTAAAGTAAAATATATTACAACAATTTTTGTAGCATAAATAATAACTTCTTTTATCCTCTCAGGTTTTTTAGCTCCAAAGTTATATCCAACAATTGGAACTAATCCTTGGACTACACCATAACCAGGTAAGAAGATAAAGAAAAATACTCTATTAATTACACCATATATTGAAATGTAAATTGCTGGGTCTCCATCAGCATAATTATTAATTAACTGATAGATAATAATTGCTAGAAATGCCCATATAGTATTTCTAATAAGTGTTGGCCCACCAATTATTAAAATTTCTTTTAATGTTTTAAGATGTATCTCAAACCAATTTTTTAAGTTAATTCTAAGTTCTGATTTTTTTGAAAGGGCCATTGAGAAAATAAAACTAAATCCAACTACTTGAGAAATAACAGTTGCAATTGCTGCACCTTTAACCCCAAGTCCTAATCCAGTAATTGTGAATAAGTTAAAGATATTTATTTCTTCAAAGATAAAGATTGGATCTATTAGTATATTCAATCCTGCTCCCAGCATCATCGAAATCATTGCGATATTAGCTCTTCCCTCAGCTCTTGAAAAGTTATTTAAGACCATTTGAAGTGACATTGGAATTACTCCGAGCAATATAATTCCTAAATACTCTTTTGCATAATCAATATTTGAAGCTGTTGCTCCAAATAAAACAAGTAATTCATTTAAAAAGAATAATCCAAATACAGTAATAAATAATGCTAAAACAAAATCTAGTCTTAAAGCAGTATTTACAACATTAGTCATTGTACCTCTATCTTTACGACCAAATGCTCTTGAAAACACTGAGGCTCCACCTACACCAATCATTAATGCAAAAGCAATAATAATCATATGAACAGGAAAAGCAATAGCTAATGCCCCAATTGCTATTTCTTCTGCAGCTAGACCTACAAATAATGCATCAACAAAATTATATAATCCATTAACTGCCATACCCAGTATAGCAGGAGTACTTAATTTAATAAGAAGCTTTTTTACATCATAATTACCTAATAACTCACTCTTGCTTGAGTTCATGTTCTCACTTCCATTCCATATAATTATAATATACGAAATAGATTAATTCAAAAGGAATTAAATAATACTACATTAGTTTACTAATCCTGGCTACTTCTCTTTGATACTTTTTATAAAACTGAGTTGCTTCTTTATATCTTGAAGTATTGATGCATATGTCCATTACATCACTAGTATATTTTTGCAATCCATAAAAATCATCAATTTTTATGGAGTATGGAATAGCTATATCTCTTAAGTATTCTTTTAAATCATCCTCTTCATTTATTAATAAGTAATGATAGTATACTTTATGTTTTAATTGAAAACGATCAGGCTTGTAAGTATATAAGATAGTTTTTATTTCCTCTAACATTCCATCGTCTTTTTCTTCTTTGCATATTGCAAAAAGTAAAATCATTTTTTGATAAAAGAAACTTGATTCATTATCAATATAATTTAGTGATAATGCACTATCTTTATATAAGTTAAATGCAAATAATATTCTTGCTTTGATCAAATGATAAAAATCACTTGTAAAATCATCTAATAATGATTGCTTAATCTTATTAATAATAATTAATGCTCTATCAGGATTTTCCTTTGATAAGTAATGAGCTTTCCATAAAGATAATTTAACCATTCGTTTAGTATTATGGTATTTATTATATAATCTTTGTGCAATCATGAAGTCTTCAGTTGAACAGTTCTTTTTTAATAATCTTTGTTTTGTTAAATAGGAATACTCACTAATTAAAGCCTTTAAGTAATCATTTGTGATTGCCATTTTCTCACACAACATTAATACTTCAAGTGCTGTTTTGTAGTTTTCTTTAGCTATGAAATAAATTGATGATAAAAACAGATAAGCAATCAATTCTAGATCATTCATATTTGATACAAGATTTTCAAGCATCATAACATATTGATTTTCATCTTCTTTATGAAAATAAACGTAATATCCTAGTTTCACTAAATTTATTACTAAATTATTTTCTATTTCTTTGATTTCTTCATAGATAGATAAAACTACTTCATCATCTAGAAAGAATATTGCCTTTATCATTTTGTTTAGATATAGTTTATCATTTTGAGTTTTTTGGTAAAATGATTCTTTTACTTCGAGCTTATTCATTATTTCCCTAACATAATACTCATTAGGAACTATTTGATTATTTTCTATTTTTGATAAATAACTGACACTACAGATACCATTAGAAATAATATCTTGAGTAACGTCAAGTTCCTTTCTCTTCTTTTTTATGAAACTTCCAATTTCTTGAAAATCTGTTTTGTATTCGCTCACTTTTATTCTTTTATTGATTCTGTTTTTTAAACTTGTAATGCCCAATGTGAACACTTCCTCTCTATAAATATTCTAGCCTATATAAAATGAGATTAGTATTATGTGCTATTGAAAAAATGCGAACCGAGTGAAACTAGGAGGTTTTTCCTTACATGCTTGCTATAATGTTCGATATTCATTACATAAATCCAAGATAAATAGAAAAAATAGTAAACAAGATAGACATATTTGTCATTTTCTGCAATCCAAATAAAAAAGAGGCCTAAGCCTCAAATATTTGGATAACGACATATTTCTTTAAGTTTACAATTTTCACAATTAGGTTTTCTTGCTGTACAGTGATATCTTCCAAAAAAGATCATTTTATGATGAGTGTCACTCCATCTGTTTTTTGGTATTTTTCTCATTAGTTTTTCTTCAACTTGACGTACTGAATCATTTTTGTAAGCAAGTTTTAATCTCTTAGCTATTCGATTAACGTGGGTATCTACAGCAATTCTTGGAATATTATACCATACACTTAATACAACATTTGCTGTTTTTCTTCCAACACCTGGTAAAGATTCTAGTTCAACTTGACTACTAGGAACTTTACTATTGAATTTATTAATTAAAAGTTCAGCTGTTGCTTTAACATTTTTAGCTTTATTTTTATATAGTCCAATTCTTTTTAAATCATTTTCTAATTCTTTTAATTCTACCTTCGCGTAATCCTCAACAGTTTTATACTTATTAAATAATTTACTTGTTAGGATATTCACAGATTTATCTGTAGTTTGAGCACTTAACATTACAGCTATTAGTAACTCCAAACTATTTGTATGATTTAATTCACATTCAGCATTAGGAAACATTTCATCAAAAACACTTATTATTTCATTTATTCTTCCCATATTTTTTTAAGATCACTTATTGTAGTGGTCTTTTTATATCTTTTCTTATCCGGTTTATCATCTTTTCTTAGAAGGATACTGTCAACATACTTAATTGTTAGTTTTCTATTTCTAACAGCTTCAAATAAAGCATCTTTAATATCTTCATACGTGTATCTATCTTCACCTAACCATTTAGTAATGGTTTGGATATCGAGTACACTTAAAGGTTTTTTAAATTCTTCTTCAAAAAGAGTTGCCAATTTTGACTCTAGTGTTTTATTTTTTAATTGTTTCTTTTTGCTTCTGTTTTCATCTCCATTTTTTAATATTTTCTCAATTAAATAATCAAGATTAAAAATCTCAGATTGCTTTCCGTTTTTCTTATTAACTACTTCTATTTGAATATATCCTTTTTCAATGAGCGAGTTTAATCTTCTTGATGTTGTTTGTGTCGAAATAGATAACATCTCAGATAGTTGTTTAGGTGAGATAAAAGTAATATTGTTTTTTAATAAATAATGTAGTTTAACCATTATTACAGCATCGGTTTCATCTATGCCTAATTTATAGTAATTATTTAAGATTAATTCAGTAAAATCGATTGTATTATTATTGATATATCTCTTAATGTCTTTAATATCCATTTCTTCACCTCGCTTGGAATTTTATTATACCATAACAGATTAGAAAAAAAGATTATTTTTTTAAAATAACCTTTAAAATTTTATTGACCTCATGGCTAATTTTTTAAGAGCCATTTCTGCGGCATGTTGTTCTGCTTCTTTCTTGCTTTTCCCAGTTCCTTCACCCATTAATATTTCATCCATATAGACACGTGTAGAAAACACTTTATTATGAGAAGGTCCAGATTCAGAAATAACTTTATATTCTAGTGTTCTTTTATCTGATTGAACAAGTTCTTGTAGATAAGATTTGTAATCAACAAAATTGTCTTCTTTATCTTCTTTCATAACAGGGATGACAATTTTATCAAATATTTTATATGTCTCTTTTAATCCTTTATCAATATAAACAGCGCCAATCAAAGCCTCAAATGCATCTGCTTGAAGAGCAATTCTATCTCTTCCACCACTTTTTTCTTCACCTTTACCTAAAAATAAATATTTTTTTAAGTCACAAGCTTTTGCGTAACTTACAAGTGCACTTTCACAAACATTCTTAGCTCTAGTTTTTGTTAGGTCTCCTTCATTAAAGTTCTTATTTTCTAAGTATAAATATTTACCCATTAATAAGTCTAATACAGCATCTCCAATGAACTCTAAACGTTCATTACTTTCACAACCATGTTCATTGGCATAAGATGAATGAGTAAGAGCAACTTTTAATAATCCTTTATCGTTAAAATCAAGATTGAAAAATTTTTCTAATTCTTTCATTTATGACACGTCACTCTCTATAATAGTTTTTACTTTATTGAGTACGTCACTTCTAACAATTAATGCAGCTTGTCTTATAGCATTATAAAATCCAACACTTCTTGATGAACCTTGAGCTTTTACTACAACACCTTTTAATCCATAAATCATTGCTCCTCCAATATCTTCAGGAGCTAATCTATGTTTAAAATTCTTTAAGTTTCTAGCTGATAAAAGCATTCCAATTTTACCAATAAATCCTCTTTTAAGTTCTTGTTTTAATATTTTGCCTAGGCCTTTTGCAGTTCCTTCTATCGTTTTCATTGCTATATTCATTGTAAATCCATCACTTATGAGAATATCACATGGAGCATCTAATATTTCTTTTGGCTCCACATTTCCAATAAAATTAATATTTTCATTTGCTTCAAATAACTTAGATACTTGTTGATCAAGTTCTCGACCTTTTCCAGGTTCAGAACCAATATTTAAAAGACCCATTTTAGGTTCTTTAATATTTAAAACTTCTTGAGCATATACTTTAGCAAAATATGCTTGTTGAACCATAAATTCAGGTTTGATTCCAATATTTCCACCTGCATCTAAAAGAATAGTGCTTGTCCCTTTAACATTTGGAATTAATGGAGCAATTGCTGTTCTTTTCATTGATTTCATACGTCCAACTAAAATATGAGCTCCAGCAATTAATGCTTGTGTAGCACCACTACTTACAATAGCGTCATTTTCCTTACTTCTTACACTTGATAAGGCAAGAGCCATAGAACTTTTGCGATTACTTCTAATCGCAAAAATAGGATCTTTTTCTCCCATTCCTATAACTCCATCACTTTGAACAATTGTAATTCTTTCTTCATTAGTAAGATATTTTCTTATTTCAGTTTCATCACCATATAAAGTGATTTCAATATCATCAATCATTTTAATTGCTAATACCGCACCTTCTACTTGTTCTTTAGGAGCATAATCTCCACCCATTGCGTCAACAGCTATTTTTATCATCAAAACACCTCTTTATCATTTTACATTATACCATATTTAATCTAAATTAGTCTTTCTTAAAACATTTTTAAGATAATTGAACATTAATGAATATTCTAAATTGCGATATGATTCTTTATTTGTTAAAATTGCTAAAGCATCATCTCTTGCTATTTCAAGTATTTTAGAATCTTCAACTATTGAAGCTCTTTTAAACTTTAAGTCTCCTGATTGTCTATATCCAAAGAAGTCACCAGGTCCTCTAAGTCTTAAATCCTCTTCACTAAGTAAAAATCCATCATCTGTTCTTTCTAATATTTCTAGTCTTTCTTTAGCAGTATCTGTTTCACTATAAATTAGCAAGCAATAACTTTTTAATGAACTTCTTCCTATTCTCCCGCGTAACTGATGAAGCTGAGATAATCCAAATCTTTCACTATTTAATACAATCATCAGTGTTGCATTAGGAACATCTACTCCTACTTCTATTACAGTTGTTGATACTAAGATATTAATTTCGTTTTCTTCAAATAAATTCATTACTTGATCTTTATCTTCTGATTTTACTTTTGAATGGATTATTCCAACAAAATAATCTTTAAACCTTGAGGAGAATTCTTTATATACTTTTTGAGCATTCGATAAATCTAATGTCTCACTATCTAATATTAATGGAGTAACCACATATACTTGGTGCTTCTTTTTAAGTTCTTCATCAATTAATAAATAGACTAAATCCATTTGATTATTAGTAAATAATTTAGTTTCTACTTTTGTTCGATTCTTTGGTTTTTCCTTAATTGTACTAATATCCATATCTCCGAATAAACTAATTGCTAAAGTCCTAGGAATAGGTGTGGCGCTCATATAAAGTACATCAGGTAAGAATCCTTTTTCTCTTAGTTTTTTTCTTTGATTAACTCCGAAACGATGTTGTTCATCAGTTATTACATATCCTAAATTATTGTAACGAACATCCTCGCTAAAAAGCGCGTGTGTTCCAATAATTAATGTGTCTGGGTTGTCTTTAATTATTTCTAATTTATCTCTTCTTTCAGAAGTAGTTAGTTTACCAGAAAGATAAACTAAACGATACTTTGTCTGTTTAAAGAATTTAGAGAATGTTTTAAAGTGTTGTTTAGCGAGGATTTCTGTAGGGGCCATTAAAGCAACTTGATGTCCTGCTGATAATACTGATAAAACAGTAATTGCAGCAACCACAGTTTTACCACTACCTGTATCTCCTTGAAGAAGGCGATTCATTACATAAGGAGATTTAATATCTTTAATAATTTCGTTAGTTGCAATCTTTTGATCTTCTGTTAATTCAAAAGGAAGTTTTTTTATAAACTCCTTAACTTCATTAATATCATATTTCTTAATCTCAGTTTTCCGAGATTTATTTTTTAATTTTAAATATTGCATTTTAAATTGAAACTTAAATAATTCTTCATATTTTATTCTACGATCTATCTTAATTAAATCTTTCTTTGTTACAGGATTATGAACTATTTTCAGCAATTCTCCATAATTGATAAGTTTATACTTCTTAATAAGTGAAGATGGTAATTCATCCTTTATTAAATAAGAATATTCCTTAATTGATGCTTTTACTAATTTATTAAATTGAGTATCACTAACCTTATCTAAGTTATAGATTGGTTCAATTTCATTTTTAAAGTTTCTCTTTAATTTCAATGTAGTTGCTGTAAATGTATTTTTCAATCTATCAATTGTACCTGTCACTACTATATCTTCACCAACATCTAAGATATTTTTTAAATAATCACGGTTAAATATTACAACTTTAAAGCTTCTATTTTCAATTAATAAATTAAAAGTTAGACGATTAAAGTTTCTTCTGATATAACTTACTAAAGCTGGGCTTGTCACTTTGCCCTCTAATGTCACTCTCTTTTGGTCTATAACATCTTTTAATTCAATTAAGTGGAATACTTCATAACGTGATGGAAAGTGGTTGATGATATCAAAACAATCGTAAATTCCATTACGATTAAGTTTTTCTTTCATTTTAGGTCCAATACCCTTTATGCTTTCCAATTTACTCATTAGTCCACCTCATATACATTATATAAAAAAAAAGGGTATAAATCTATACCCTTTTACTCTATAGCAATAATGAATGAGTAAATATCTTGATTTCCCTCAATTGTTTCAACTTCAACATCAGAATATTTTTCCTCTAAGTAAAGCATTACTTCTTCTAATTCTTCTTTTAAAACTGATTTTCCATACATTACTGTGATAATTTCACTTTCTTCATCAATTAATGAATCAAATAAAGTTTTCACTGTGTCAGAACGCTGAGGATTAGATGTAATAATTTCACCCTCGGCAATACCGATGAATTCATTTTTTAGTATTTTGATACCTTTATATTCAGTATCTCTAACAGCGTAAGTTACTTCACCAGATTTAACACGTTTAATTAAATCGTTCATTTCAGCAATATTATCTTTAAGTTCTGCGTTTGCATCAAACATTGTAAGTGATGCATAACCTTGTGCAATTGTTTTAGCAGGTAATACTGTAATGTTTTGATCTTCAATATATTTAGCAGCTGTTTGTGCGCTTAATAATACATTTCCATTATTTGGAATTATGATAATGTTTTCAGCATTTATACTCTCAACAGCAGTAATGAAATCTTCAGTGGAAGGATTCATTGTTTGTCCACCTTCAATAATACAAGAAACTCCCATTTCTTTAAACATTTCCTTTAATCCATCACCGTTTACAACAGTGATAATTCCATATTTCTTTTTAAACCCTGAATGATCATGTCCACAATCATGTCCATCACCAACAGTATGTAATAAAGTTTCTGAATGTTGGATACTCATATTTTCTATTTTCAATGTTGCGAAATCACCAAATTGTTGTCCAAAGTTTAATACATCTCCAGGAGTTTTAGTATGAATGTGAACTTTTAATATTTCATCATCACTAACAACAACTAAACTATCTCCGAAAGTTGATATCTTTGTAATGAAATCATCTTTTACAAAAGTATTTCCTTCTTTTAAATCAACAATAAATTCTGTACAATATCCAAAATCAGATGTTCCTTCATAAGAAGGCATTTCATGAGATACTGATGATACAGTAGCAAATTTAGAATCTTCTAATATTTCACCTTTTAAGGCTAGAATCATTCCATCAATAATATCAATAAATCCAGCAGCTCCTGAATCAATTACTCCTGCTTCTTTTAGTACAGGTAGTAAGTCTGGAGTTCTTTCTAAAGATTCATAAGATTCTTTACTGTAAACTTCCAATACTTCAAGTAAACCTGTATCCCTTTTTAGATATTTACTAGCAACCTCAGCTGCTTCTCTAGCAACAGTTAATATTGTTCCCTCTACAGGATTAATAACTGCACCATAAGCTTGTTTTACACCTTGTTGTAAACCTTCAATAAATTGTCTTGTAGTTGCTGTTTCTAATCCTTTAAATGTTTTAGCAAACCCACTAAACAATTGTGAAAGAATAACTCCACTATTTCCTCTAGCTCCCATAAGCAATCCTCTTGATAATGCTTTAGCAATCTTATCAACGCTTCCTTCTTCAAGATTCGTTATTGCCTTAACACCTGACATCATTGTTGATTGCATATTACTTCCAGTATCACCATCAGGTACAGGGAATACGTTCAATTCGTTAATTCTTTGATAGTCATTTCTTAAAACAATTGTTCCGTTCGTAATAAGAACTTTCAATAAACTACTATCGATTACAGTTGGACTCATACTTGTTCCTCCAATTTATATAATATCTTTATTCATATTTTTTAACTAAAATACTTTTCATATTTTATCACACTAATTCTAAGATTGCAAATGTTAAGACTTAGGCTGAAAACGGCTTCATATATATGAATACGCGCTCATACTTTGAACTTCAAAGTAAAAGCCCTTAATCTAGGGCTTTTGGAAATGCAACATCTTAAGTATATTCTGATTTCGTGATTATTTTATGAAAATAAACTTTTGAAGATTTTTTCAATAGACTATATTTATAGTCTCTAAGTAAATTAAACTTATTTCTAAAAATCATTCTATATAAGACACTATTTATCACTTGATTCATTCATTTATTTTGTGAACACTCCCACTACTTACAATAGACATTGTTGAAGTAGGGGCTTCTCGGGTA
>JAOZRX010000117.1 GCA_029939945.1 Candidatus Izemoplasma sp.
AGCCACTGTGGCACATTTTAACCATCTAAGTCATTATTTTCCAGAAAATTAACATTAACTTTAACTCAAATAATTGCACAAAAATAGGGACAATTTGAGCTATCCCGGGTTTAACAGACAGGTTAATTAAGTAACAGCCTGCCTTTCAAACTGTTCTGGCGTTAAATAGTTTAAAGACTGATGTATTCGTTGTCTATTATAAAATATTTCAATATATTTAAATACTTCAGTTCGAGCTACATTTCTTGAAACAAAAACATTCTTATATGTTAATTCATTTTTTAATGAACTAAAAAAGCTTTCAGCAACAGCATTATCATAACAGTCGCCCGATCTGCTCATACTTGATATACATCCTTGAGAATTTAATTTATTTCGATATTCATCCGACGAATAAACAGACCCTCTATCTGTATGATGAACTAACCCCGAGGATGGTTGTCTTTGCTTAATCGCCATGTTTAATGCATCGAGAACTAGGTGTTTATCATTTCTATTTGACATAGACCAACCAATAATTTTTCTAGAATATAAATCTAGCAAAACAGCTAAATATAACCATCCTGACCGTGTTGCAATAAATGTTACATCTCCAACCCATACTTTATTAGGTTTTCTAGAATGAAAATATCGGTTTAATCTATTTGGAACAATGTGTTTATTGTTCTTTGACTTTGTGGTTACTTTAAATCGACGTCTTCGTTTAGATTCTATTCCATTTATGCTTCGCAATCTAGCCACTTGATGTTTGCCACATTGAATTCCTTGTGCATTAAGCGCTTTCCAAGTTTTCACAGATCCATAGACTTGTTTCGTTGCTTTATGTAGTCGTCGAATTTCTGCTATTAAGAATTGATGTCGTTTATCTCGACTGCTTAAATCCCTTGTCTTCCAGGCATAATAACCGCCAGTGCTTACTTTCACTATTCGGCATAATTTTCGAACCCCATAATGCTTTGCTTGCTCTTTTATATATGCGTACTTTACTTGAGGTCCCTGGCAAAGTACGCTGCTGCTTTTTTTAAGATATCTCGCTCTTCTTTAAGATCTTTATTTTCGCGCCTCAGTTTAGTTAATTCGCTTTCTTGATCAAGTGTAGGTCTACCCAATCGATCATGAAAAGATTCTTCTCCTTTTTGATTCAATTGATCCCGCCATCGATACAATAATGAACGCTTAACTCCCAATTCCAAAGCTAATTCTGATGTTGGCTTATTGCCCTGATTTAATAGTCGTATTGCTTCTAATTTAAATTCTTTTGAGTATCTTATTTGCTTTCCCATTGGACACCTCCTATAGTGTA
>JAOZRX010000118.1 GCA_029939945.1 Candidatus Izemoplasma sp.
AGTATCCGGCTGAATATAAAAGGAGTAATGGTGTAGCTATGATAAAGATGGCTAAAAAAAATAAAAAAAGTATTTTTCGTTTTGTGTTTGACATAATTAGCTAATTTAATTTGAAATTTATATAGTCTTAGTATAGATTGTATAGTAATATTTTTCAAGGAGTTGTGCTAGTTCACCACATATTGGACTACATAGCCATTATTTAATAAATAATCCATAGGAGTCATTAAATCAAGGCTCCAATGGAATCTTTTTGTATTGTACCAGGCTACCCAGTCAAGTAATTTTTCATTAAATTCATTTGGATCATCTAACCACATTTCATTTTGATCTACAAACTCTTCTTGAATTGTTCTGTTGAATTTTTCAATGTGTCCTTGTTTATGTGGTTGTCCTTTGTAGTTCCAATAATGTATTATCTTTCTCTTTTTCAAATAGTCTTGAAAGTGTTTATGAAATTCACTTCCGTTATCTGTTTGGACTGCTTTTATTTTGTATGGAAATATTTTTTCCATTTTTTGAATAAAATCTCTGGCACACAAACTATTGTGTCTATTGTAGCAAAGTGCAAATGAATATCTAGAGTGTATGTCAATTGCTGTCACTATATATCTTTTCATATTTCCAACAAACCTAACAACCACATCTACTTCTATTAAATCTCCTGGACTATTAATAGCTAAATCACTTGGTTTTCTTAGCTTATTTGATCTTTTTGCTGTTTTTATCTTACCAAAATGAGACACTTTTTGTCTATGATGATATATTTTTTTCTCTTTAATTATTCTTCCTACTTTTGATTCACTGTAAATATTTAAATTATTCTTTTTACAAAATATATCTAAATTCTTTTTTACTTTCGCTTTACCCATATTTGGGCATTCAACGAGCCTTAATCTTTTTATCTCTTTTAATATCAATGGATTAATATTTCTTTTATTCAAATTCTTTCTAATAGTCTTTCCTGGATTCAAACTTGATAATTTATATCCCGAATCTTTGTATTTCTTCTGCCAATAGAATAGAGTTGATCGTTTAGCACCAAATGCATCTCTTGTAGCCTCTAATCCATACTTCTTCCAATATTTTAATATTTTGAGTCTTGTCTTAGCTTCCTTAGTTATCATATCATATGGATTAAAATGCTTTAATCCATAATTATACATCCTGCTAAAACCAGCGCAATGTCCATATTTAAATCCTAATTGCATATATATTGTACTGCTTCGCAGTCCAATATGTAAGTGAACTTATTCATGGGTTTTTGATGTTTTTTAATT
>JAOZRX010000119.1 GCA_029939945.1 Candidatus Izemoplasma sp.
TGTAATATACAGTTTATAAGTAACACAGGTTTTTTCACTGTCAGTAGTAATCAAGATGCTAATATTGATGCTGCAACCGAGATTAATTTAAATAGAAATAATTTAACTAGTGACATTGGTGTGTGGGGGCCAGCTATTTTTGAAAATAGCGCATACTTTAAATCAACAATAAAAGACGGCACAAATGCGGTAGGAACAGCGGGACAAATATTGTCTTCAACAGGCACGGGTGTTCAGTGGATTAATAATTCATCTTCATCATCATTGCCGTTAGCAGACGGAACAAGAATGGTTCAAGTTTCTGTTACGTCAGCGCAAATATTAAACATGAACAGTGTTCCTGTAGTTTTACTTGCTAGCCCGGGAGTAAATAAAATACTTTGCGTGGATTCATTGTTGGTAAAATATAATCGTGTAACATCTGATTACTCAAATTTAGTTCTTCCATCAGTAGATTATCAGGTGGCATCCAGTGGAATTACATTTGCTTCAGCAAGCAACGCTTTACAAAACATGATGAGTGTAGGCGCTAGCACCTGGTATAAATATACAAAAACTCAGACTCAACTTTTAGAAGATGCTCAGATAGTACTTACTGCATTTCAAAATCCAACTGGTGGGGACAGTACAATGTTGTTCAACATTAAATACAGAATTTTTAATTCTTCTGATTTAACAGTAGACTTAACATAGGGATAGTTAAATAAAATTTAATTTATTATGGATATTAGAAAAATCTCCATAGGTGCTGACTATAAGTCAAGCTCTATGCATTACTTAGTAGGCCAATCTATATTAAACGGAAGCTACACAATACATTTAATTCAACAAGACTTATCAAATAATTCAATTAAAATTTGGATTGAAAAAAATAATGAGGTATTATTATGGAAGGAATTTAATTCCAACATGCCAATGGCCATTGAATATAATATAAACTTTTAATGAAGTCTCCACACTATTTTATTGTAAAACCTGTTAAGGGTAGAAGATATGATAATATAAAAAACATAGGAGGGATTGATTTTTACACAAGCGTTTCTCAAGAAGATCATAGTGCATCCAATAGATTTGCAGAGGTTGTAAGTTGTCCTTTAAATTATACTGGTGAAATACAAGCCGGAGATATATTGCTGGTACACCACAATGTTTTTAAAATATATTATGACATGAAAGGTCGAGAAAAAAGTGGTAGAAGTTTTTTTAAAGACGACTTGTTTTTTATTGATTATGATCAATTTTATATGTATTATCATAACGGCAAA
>JAOZRX010000120.1 GCA_029939945.1 Candidatus Izemoplasma sp.
AACGTTTCGCTTTTTATCATATACAGCAAGAAGACCGTCATTATTGCAAAAACCTTTTAAATAAAACTTTGGGATATAATGATGTCTATGTGAATTGCTCATTATGTTTTTGACTCTAACAAGTAGATTTCCGGTTGTCCGTATCTCATTCAATATATTGATAGCAAAACACATATCAAGTAAATTTGAATAATATGCGATCAGATTAATATATAATTTAGTTCAAGAATTCTGTATCAACATTTTGAATGCCTGTAAAGGCGTTTCAACAAATCAACTTTGGTGGAAATATAATTTAATCAGGAAGAATATGCCGAAATGTCCTTTATTGGAGACTAAAATTAAGCCATATCCGTTCAGATATGGCGCGGATTTCAGCCAGAAGTAAACTCTCTTTGGATTTTTCAATATTTGTCAAATCTTAAAAATTTTATCAAGATTAAAAAAATGATATTATTGATACTTTGGATTTCTTATTGTAGTTATCCATAAGATAATTAATGATAACCTCAAAATAATTACCACCATAGAAAGAAGTCCATGAGCAAAAAAAGATATTTATGGTATCCACCTGTCTATATTTTTAATATAAGCCTCAGAACATAATTAATAGTCGATTGATAGGAAATAAAAATGAAAATATATATATTCTTCTGTTTGGCAATAATAGTATCTTTATCTCCTTTGTCTCAGAGTTTTGCAGATGATGCTCCTGAAGACCACATCTGTTTCAAACGCATAGATTCGAATCATGATGACTCCGCAACATTCCAAGAGTTTGAAAAATTCTATGGGAATGACCTTGAAAAATTCCAGAAGATGGATCAAGACAACGATGGAAAACTTACCCATGATGAATATGAAGAATATCTGTATAATCAGGAAGAATAATATCTTAAAGTAGCGACGCTGAGAAACACCACAAATTCCACCGCTTAAACAGAAGTTTTTCTCTATTTTTTCCAAAAACAATGACTGCTTAATAATAGTGCAAAGGCGATTGAAAGTTCCAATACAGCCAATGCAATGAGTGCCATATTCTCTCCATGCACAACATCTGGTAAATACTTTCCAGATGTAATCATTAAAAATAAAAAGATAAAAAATCGTTTCCGGTAGAACTGCCACAGTTTGGGGTTTGTCAATAAATTGATTCGATCTATATTTTTCTTGCCTATATTGTAAAATAGATATTTTGCCTTAATCTTTCCGATCACAATTCCACATAAAATAGCCATCAG
>JAOZRX010000121.1 GCA_029939945.1 Candidatus Izemoplasma sp.
TTGATAAGATGCAGTTTAATATATATAGTGAAGCTAACGAAGAAAAGTCTGAACTGATACGGAGACTTAAAAAGTTCGAACCCTTGCCTAAAGTAATTGATGTTAAACCTAAACCTACTGATTCTGAGGTAGTATAAATTGCGTTCTAAACAAGCCGTGCTTAAAGATTACTTTATCTTGATTAATGAAGAGAAAGGGTTGAAATATACTCTTGAGCAGATTGATGAAAAGATTGGAGACCCTGCTGAATGTGCGGTTATCGAGAAATTGTTGTTAGAGGAGTTATATCTCGTTAAAGAAGTTGAAGGTGTGATTATCAGCAAATTACGCGCTTTTTACATATTTTGTAAGATTGTAATACATACCGATGTGCGAAGCGGTCGTACTATATGGAACTCGTTCATCGAAAAATTGTTTAAGAATGTGGAAGTTAATAGACAGACTTGTTACATGGCGCACAGAGGTTGTTTCACTGCTGATACTGTTGTATTGGATAGATATGGTGTTGCTAGAAAGATCATTGATATGCCTAATGCTTGGTCAACTGGCGTACAAGACGTTTATAGGGTTTTATTCAATAACGGTCGTAATGTTAAATGTACTATTGCTCATCCGTTTTATACTGATAAAGGGTTCAAGCAGTTGAATAAGATAGATATTAAGCAAGATAAAGTTGCTTTGTTAGGCGCATTTTCTGGGACAGAATTAGTTAAAACGTCTTCTGAGTTTGCAAAATTATTAGGGTATCTTAATACTGACGGATATTTAAATAATGCTATTAAAAAGAAGCAGTCAATTAAATTTACCAATACTAATCTAAAAATGTTGGAAGAGGTAAGAGTATTAGTCAAGCACTTATTCCCGACATTAAACATTAAAGAGTATGTCAAAGGTAATGGTAAAGATTTGTTATTAACTTCTCCTGATTGTAAGAATCCTTTAAGGGAGGTTATTAAGAAGCTCAATTATGATAATAATTTCCCCTTAGATGTGTTTAATTGGTCAGATAAAAATTTACTTTTTCGTATGTTAAAAGAAATAAAACATCGTGGTCCTGATCAACAAGGATATTATTTTGATAATAATATGTCGCTTGGAAATGTTAGATTAGCAATTATTGATACTTCTATAAATGGAAAACAACCAATCTATAATGAAAATGAATCAATTGTTATTGTATTTAATGGAGAAATTTATAATTATTTAGAATTAAGAACATTTTTAGAACAAAAAGGCCATAG
>JAOZRX010000122.1 GCA_029939945.1 Candidatus Izemoplasma sp.
TATGATCCTAAAAAGAAAGTATGCCAAGATTGCAAGTATAAACCCGATGGTTTTGATATGCCAGATGAGTTTAAAGATATATTCAGCGGGTTTACGTCAAAGCATTAGAGAACATAAAGATTATGATAATAGCAAGTTGCGGACACGAACTTACCGAAAAAGAAAACTTAGGAATTACTATTTTAATTAAAAGTAGAACTAAAAAAGGCAATAAAGCTGTATCTTATATTAATGTATGCAATAAGTGTTTTGAACGCTATAAAAAAGAAAACCTTATCTTAAAAACAGATGAAGACGTAAATAAATATTTAAAGAGGTAATTATGCACATAATTGACATTACGGAACGATTCAAAGACAATGCACACAAGGTTAGGAAAAAGATTATTTGGCATTGGACAGCAAGTTCAACTGCAAAATCAGCGATTGATTGGTTAGATCAAAGGAATAATGGGGAAGGTTCAGTTGCTTACAACTACATTATTGATAAAAACGGTGATGTTTATATGCTTGGCAATCCTAAAAACACATTTTTCCATAATAGTGGATTAGGAACTGAATATGATAAAGACACAGTTCCAATAGCATTAGTGAGTAAAGGAAAGAAAGACCCTTTTACTGAAGCACAATTAGAGAGTTGTAAACAACTTTATTCTATCTTGAAGGGTTTATATCGAATTGAATTGAACACACATCACGCAAGTATAAATTCGCATAAGCAGGATTTTCCTGAACACATTTGGAAAAAATTCAGAAAACAAATAACAAGCTAATCCCTAAATTATATATAAATACTGGATTATATTCCTGTAATTATAAGAAAAGCCCCAAAATTAATTGGGGCTATTTTTGTTTGTGGTCGCTATTTCAACAATTCACTTATGTAACTAATTAGATACAATTTTGGAGCAACGATTATTTTAATTAGATAAACTATCCCAACTATTGTAGGAATTAGCCCCACGGCAAGCAAACCGATACCTGTAATTAATTTCCAATTTTCTTCCATGAATCCGTGTTCTTCTTTAGTCCACACAATTCCACATTTAATTAGATATATGGAAATTCCAATAAGAACAAAACCAATAACCATTTCTATCGCACTACTCCATATTCCCCATGCAATAATCTCTCTTGCGACATCTGGTGCTTGTTCTATTGTCCAATCAGCACCACCCTTAACCAGTTTTAGTAATTCTGCTAATTCTTTTTCCATCTTTCCTCCTTTGT
>JAOZRX010000010.1 GCA_029939945.1 Candidatus Izemoplasma sp.
TTGTAAGACCATATTTTTCAACGATATTTTCAGCTGTAATTCCCATATGAACATTATTGAATGCATCAGTTAATGCATCATATATCATATGATCAACCATATTTACTCCGCCCATTTTGATTCCTTTTCTTATTTTTTGTGGTGCAATATATGGTGCATTACTCATTGATTCAGATCCACCAGCTATTACTACATTGTGAATTCCTGCTTTAATACTTGTATAAGCATTCATAATAGCTTTCATTCCACTACCACATACCATATTAATACTGTATGCAGGAACAGTAACAGGAATTCCTGCGCCGATAGATACTTGTCTACCAAGACCTTGTCCAATACCTGCAGGTAAGATATTCCCAACGATTAATTCATCAATGTCTTCTTTAGGGATTTTAGTTTCTTCTAAAATGTTTTTTACTACTACTGATCCAAGAACTGCTGGATGCACAGAACTTAATCCTCCTAGAAATGAACCAATAGGTGTTCTTTTTGCTGAAACAATAAATACTTTACTCATAATTTTCTCCTTTTCCTATTTGTAATTTGACTTGCATTTTTATTTTTTTTGTCATATACTAATCATATCTGTGGAATATGTCAGGTTGTGAACGTTTACTCATAACCTGAAGATTCATTCAGATTATATCATAAAGCGCTTTCATTGTCAATTAAAAATCGCATAATTAGTTAACATAAAGGAGAGATAAATATATGGATGCTGTTAAAATTCCGACTACTAGAAACGGTAAAGCTACTTTTCAATTAATCATAGATACTACCCTTGATTTATTTTATAAACAAGGATATCATAACACAACAATAGCTAACATTACTGAAACTGCAGGGATAGGTGCCGGAACATTCTATCTATATTTTCCTAATAAGCTAATGTTATATAAACATATTTTAAAACTTTTACAACATGATATTAGAAGAACAATAGCCGCAAAAGTATCTACCGTTGAAGGTAGATACAATAAAGAAAAAGAAGGTATAAAAACCTTCATTGAATACGCTATAAAATATCCTCATTCATACAACATTATTTGGGAATCTCTTTATATCGATAAAAATCTATTTATTGAATACTACGATGGATTCGCAAAAAGATATGAAATAGGATTAAAACAATCTATCTTAGATGGAGAGATGCATGATGTTGATACTGAACTAGTATCTTATATCTTAATGGGAGTAAGTAACTTCATTGGATTAAAAGTATTACTTAACTTAGGAACAAATAACAATGATGTCGAGAAGATTGTTGATCAAGTTATGAGTATTATAAAAACAGGAATATTTAAATAATAAATGGAGTGATTTGGAGCAAAAGAAAAACAGGAGAATTTCTCCTGTTATTCTTTTGTATCTATTTTACAAGTACTACATCCAAACATACTGTATATATGACAAACTTGTCTATATCCTGTAATAATTAAAATAACCGCAGGAATTAATAACCACCATGTATATAAGTAAGCAAGTACTATTAGTACTACTGCCATTCCATATCTAATATATGAATCATTCTTACTAACATTCTTTTTCATTAAACTATCACCTCTATTTATATTATAACAAGGTCCATTGCCTTTTAAGCCTTTAGCGCTTGACTTTATAATTAACTGTAGTCGATTATAAATTAAATATTATTCTCATTTACAATATATCTAATTTATATCAAAGCATTACACTTGAATATATTTACCTAAGTGATAAAATATAGGTATAAATAATAAGAATAATATTAAATAATTAATGAAAGGTGATTAATATGCTAACTGAACTTAAACCAACTGAATCTGTACAAGATTACTTAAAAGAAGGAAAGATTGCGATTGTAAAATTTGCAACTACAACTTGTCCTCCATGTAAAATGCTTAAACCAATATTTGAAAAACTTGCTGTAAACGAAGACCTTGAAGACGTAGTATTCATTGCGGCTGACGCAAACGAACATCCTCAAGCTCGTCAATACGGAGTTTCAAGTGTTCCAACAATTCTTTTCTTTAAAGGAGAAGAAGTAATTGGACAAAATGTAGGTTTTGTACCTGAGCAACCACTTCATGATTTTCTTGTAAAATTACAAAATGGTGAAATGCCTCAATAATTAATTAGTGAATACAAATTGTATTCACTTTTTTATTTAGACTTAAGTTACTCTTAGAATAGACAAACAGTGATTTGTTTGCTATAATTAGTCTTGAAAAAAATATGAACAACCACAGGATGGAGGTTTTATAATGACATTTGAAAGATTTTTTGGACATGACATTGATTTTAGTAAAGCAGCCACAATGTGGACGATTCATCATTTAATTTTGACATTATTTGCTGTTCTTTCAGTACTCTTAACTATTAGATTATCTGAAAGAATTAAGAAGAATACAAAAGAAGTAACAATAAAATATGTTTTTATAGGAGTACTAGTTTTCTTAGAATTAGCTTACCATGTTCATAACTGGACATACCCAAGATTTAGTGTTCCCCTACATATGTGTAGTTTTGCAGTATTCATGATAATTGCTTTACTTATTACTGATAGTAAAAAGGTTTGGAACTACGCCTTCTTCTATGGAACTATTGGTGGAATAATGGCTTTACTAATCCCAAACAGTTTGGGATACACCTATTATAACTTCCGTTACTATCATTTTATTATTTTACATTCAATCATCTTATCTATACCATTATATTATTATGTAGCTTATGGATATAGAGTAGACTATAAAACAACTATGAACGTCTTTAGAACAAGTATAATCCTTGGGATCATAGTATATATACTAAATGGCTTCTTAGGAACAAATTACTGGTTCATAAGATACATTCCTGATAATGTATCTTCAGTATTCACTAATTGGAATGTTTATATAATATGTTTTGTATCTTTAGTATTTATTACAATGAATACTTTATATTTTGTATCAAATTATGATAAAATAATTAAAAAATGGACTAAATCTTAAGTCCGTTTTTTTATGGCAATTGTTATTTTGAATAAACTCAAAAGTAAAACCACAATCAATATAATACCCTGTTTTTACTTTGATGGTCAAAGTATCTTTAGGGCTTTAAATAGGAAAGAACCGCATCTCTGCGGTTCTTAAGGAAGGGGATGTGTGAATAAAATAAATTATTCACCATGCTATGTAAGGGATAAGTGTAGCATTTCTGCTACAACTATATTATATAACAAAGCATATAACAATGCAAATTAAAATGCTCATATTTTTAATAACGAGTCCTAAAATTAGGACTCGTCATATATTTTACTTTCCTTGTTCTGTTTTATCTATTTCTGGTGTAATGTCTACTTCCGTAAAAACAAATACTAATAATAATTTAGACATATGGAAATTATCGTCATTTACTCCATCTAGTAGAGATTGATATTGTTGAGCATTTGGAATATCTTCTGACATAATACCATCTAAATATGAAAGACTAATTGGATTGTCAAACACAAGAGTTCCATCAGCCCAGTACAATGTACATGCGATAGTAGGATTTAGTAAGTTTCCACCAACAGTGATAAAAGACATATTAGCATCAAATGCTAAACTCGGATTCATAAATTCACCATAATAATCAAGTGGGAAATCACCTAAACTGAAATCTAGTGGATACTCATCATAATAATCAAGTGCATCTCTTACAAAATCATAAGTCATAAAGTTAAGTGATACTTTACCAAAGTCTTCAGCAATTTGATTCATATCAGTTGAAATTGAAGGTAATCCAACTGCTGCAGTTTCTCTTACTGTAAATTTAATAGTAATTTCATTAACTGTATCTTCTGCTTCTTCATCTAATGCAATTATTGAATTTGCTATATTTGTAAAATCAAATTCAACTTCTATTTCATCAGGATTAGAAGGATCATATAATGCCACCATTTCAGCTGTTCCTAATTGATCAAGATCAGCAATAATTGTCAAATAATCTTCAAATGTTTCACATTCAATTTCATCACCTACTGGACAATTAAGATGTTCAACATAAGGAATTTCAAATGTTTCTAATCCTTCAAGATACCAATAAGCTTCATCTAATAAATCAATAAATAGCAATGATACTTCAGAACCATCTAATGTAGCTGTAGTTCTTATTTCAAATCCAGCTGTTTTTTCAACTTCTAAAGCAATAATATCATTATCAAGATAATAAGCTAAATCATAATATTCTTCAAAAACAAATAGATTATCTATTAAGTAGTTAACATCATCAACATAAATCATATATTCTTGAAGTTCAATAACTGTACCAGTGAAAGCAGCTAAGATACTAGCCATTTCTGGATGAGTTACTGCGAAACTTACAAGATGAATACCAAATGCTATTTCACCATCGTGAACAGCATCAAATAAGTTTTCTAAATCTTCCTCAGTTAATGTTTCTAGTTCTAAATAGAAAGCATCATAATCAAGATTATCCATTGCTAGTTTAAATACATCAACATCAAATCCAGGTATATCTCTAAGTCCTAAAGAAATAGAAGGATCGTTCATTACAAATTCCATTAAGAATTGTTCATATTCACCAATATTGATTGCATCTATTAATGCTAACATATCAGGATGTTCTCCATCTTCATAATATTCATATTGCATAACATCAATTAACGTAGCTAATTCTTCTACTGTTAAAGATGTAATGAAACTTTCAACACTATTATCTTCTAAGAATTCAGTTTTCATCCAAACATCAAATCCTTGATTATAAAGATCCCAATCATTCCATTCTAGTAATTCAACAATTTTAGGAATTAAGTAGTCTTTTTCTAAATCGTTAAGTAAATCATAAAATTCAACTGGATCCATTCCTGCTTTATAAGTATCAAAATCAAAACTTTCGATACTTCTTAAATCATAAACTAATTCAGGTTGGTTTAATAAGAACATAACGATATAGTGATCTAACTCTTCTGCTAAGTATGCATCATACATATCAGATAAATCAGGGTCACCCTCTTCAGCGTTATCATCAACTATTATATTAAGTAGTGTTGATATTTCACTTGTATTTAAATCATTAATGAATGCTTCAGTTCCGTTTTCTTCAATAAATAGGATTGCATCTTCAGTTCCAAATCCAGCTAAATCAAGTTCAGCTTGGAATTCTTCTAATAAAAGAACAATTTCAGGAACTAAATGAATCATATCTAAATCAAGAATTAATTGTTCATAATCAATATTTTCAATTACTATTTGTGCACCATCATAATCAGCATCAACTATTTTTTGAACTAGTGATCCTAAACCGATACCGTAAGTAGATAATAATACACCTAATTCAAGTTCAATTTGATTTTGAAGATCATAGAAGAATGTATCTCCATAATCTAAGAAGAATATATCAAATAATAAATCTTTTATTACTTCTAATTCAACTACATTAGCTAATGTATCATCAAACTGAAACATTAACCAATCTTCTGTAATACCTAGAGTTTCTAAAAATTCGATTCCCTCAGTCTCTTCTTCTTCAAGAAGTGTTACAATGTTAGCAACGTTTACATAAACAACAACTCCTGTTTCTACTTCTTCGTAAATTACATCTGTATAATAGATTTCTCCATCTACATTAACTGTAATGTTACGTCTCATTAATGTACCTGTTTCAAGATACTCAAATGAGTCTGTTACTATTGCATTAGCAAAATGAGTAACTAGTACTCCTTCTTCCATTACTTCTACTTCTAAATTAAATTCAGCAATGTATTCCATAGAATCTTCAAAATCCATGTTTTCAAGCATTAAATCTAAATGTGTTAATTCTCCGTCCCATGTATCAACTATAGTATCTGCCAAGATTTCTTCAGCAGTTCTTTCGTCTCCCGGTTCAATAACTGGGCATCCTTCTCCTGTTGGATCAGTAAGACAATCTATAATTTCTTCTGGGATTTCAGTTGTTCCTCCACAAGCTGCAAGTCCTAGAGTAAACAAGGCTACCAGTAATAGAGCTAATATTTTTTTCATTTATACATCTCTCCTTTTCTTTATACACTTTCATTATAATACAAAGTTATGAATTTTTTATGAATAATAATCTAAAATATAAATATATGACTTAAAATTCATATGATTAATGAATATTTTCTTATATTATGGTTTTTTTTGGCTTTAAGTTATAATAGTTGTAGAGGTGGATTTCATGAATTTACTATATAGAGATCAATTCAGAAAAATAAAACTAAATAAATTCAACTTTATAAGTCTTAGTTTGTTAGTAATTATTATATCTTTAACCTTTACTGCGATAAAAAGTAGTGTTAGAAGATTAGAGGAAAATTATGATAGTTACTTAGAAGAACAACGTTTAGAAGACTTCTATTTTTCAATGGGAAAAGTTGATGTTAATTATTTAGGTGCAACAGATATAATTAATCTCTGTAAAGAATTAGAGATTGGGACACAATGTGGTTTAGCACTTCAAACTCCAGATGACCATATAGGAATCAATAACTTAAATATACTAATAAATGAAAGAATTGATGAAAATCCTGAATTATATGAAGAAATTATTGACTCTATTGTTGAAGATTTTAGTGATACCTATGATTTTGAAATCGAGAAAAAGGGTCTTGTAAATATTATAGAAGATGAATTCATCTATAAATTTTTAACAGTAACTACTGATATAGATATACCATATATGGTTGAAGGTGAGTTACCTGTAGAAGATTATGAAATTGCAATATTTCCTGAATTTGCAGATGCAAATAATATATCTATAGGTGATACATATACAATTGAAAAAACAGATTATTTAGTCACAGGTTTCTTTTATGCTCCTGAGTTTATTCTACCTATCTTTAGTATGAATACTATAAGTTTTGATGAAACTCTTCAAACACTAATATTATGTAATGAGACTACAATAAAAGCACTAGATCAATATATCTTCACTAAGTATTTAGTAATTGGAGATTTATCACAAATATTTGATGAATATGATTATTCTACATTACTTAGTGCTGATAAAAGTTTACTTGGTAAAAACATGGAGATAGTTAAAATTTTAATGCCTAGTGAAATTAATTTTAGAATTATTTCACTTCAAACAGAAGTTGATAATGCGAATGCATTTACAAACATCTTTTTAACTTTATTCATTATGTTTATCTTAATCTTGTTAGTTGTCTTTATGAAAAGGTATATTGAGAAGAATAAGGATGATATATATACACTTCATGCTCTTGGATATACTAATAATGAGATAACTAAGTCATTATTAGTATTCCCTGTAATAGTTAGTTCAATGTCTTTAATTGGATATCTACTTGGGTTAGTTGCTTCTAATTCAATGTTTGAATTATATAGCGCAAGATACTTATTCCCTAAAGCTGATTTTGTATTATATTTTGATATTTTTATCATAAGCGTTGTTGTTCCTATTGTATTCCTTTTAATAGTTAATTATATCTTTATATATAGAAGTGTCTCATTTAAGAAAAAAGAAAAAAATCGTAAATCGTTTAGAATATTTAGATTTACTCCAGTTAAAACAATAGTTACTACTTTTGTTTTATTTATGACTATTAATATTATGATCATATTTGGATTAAGTGGTAACTCAATGTTTAGTAGTTTTATCGATAAAACAAAACTTGGGAATAATTACTTTCAAATGATTAATCTTCAGTACATGACAGATACTCCTGTCGATGAAGATTACGAGATGTTTACAAAGGTAAGTGGTTCAATAATAGAAGTAAATAATAAGGAATTAAGTGTTCAGTTTAATACAATGTTATATGGAATAGATTCAACTAATAATCTAAAACTATTAATAGATAACAACGTAGAAAATAACCTATTATTAGAAGATGGAATTATAATTAGTGACTATTTAAGCACTTCAGCAGGTTTAGTAGATGGAGATACACTTACATTCTTGATAGGTGGAGAAGAATTAACTTTTGAAATCCTTGGGATTTCAAATGAGTTAATTGAAAATAATGTCTACATGAATAAAGAATTACTCAATAGTATCTATGGACTAGACAACACTTATTATAATGGATTATATGTAACTGATGATTTATTTGAAAGTGACTACATTATATCAATAATAGATTATCAAAATTCTTTAGATGAATTTTCATCATTGTTAAATATCTCAAGTATCATAATGAGTTATTTAGTACTATTATCTTCTGTATTATCCTTGTTTATTTTCGGACTAGTATTAACATCATATTTTAATGACAACAGGATAAATATCGCAGTGCTTAAGTCAATTGGATTCAATAATAAAGAAATAAATATGAAGTATTTACTTAATATTTTTATTATTTTATTAATAACTTTTGTTATCTCTATCCCAGTAGCAAAAGGACTTCTTGATCAATTACTTTTGATGTTGATGGATAACGTTGGATTTAAGCTTATTATAGATTTTAAAATACTAAATTTAATTATTGGATTTCTAACATTAAATATTATTTTCTTCGCTATCGTATTGTTTAGTAATAAATACTATGACAATATAAGTATTGCGGAAATAATGAAAAAAAATGTTATCTAGAAAAACAAAAAAAATTACATAGATTACGTTTGCAAAATCCAAAAATCAGTGGTATCATTAAATTGACCACTTAATAATTTTAAGAAAGGGTGAGAATATGAGTGAGTTTTTAAGTAAGGTAGACGCCAGAAGAAGTCGAATTTTAGAAGCAGCATTAGCTGAATTCGCTGATAAAGGCTATAAAAAAGCTTCTACCAACACAATCGTTAGAGAAGCAAAAGTATCAAAAGGACTACTTTTTCACTATTTTATAAGCAAAAAAGATTTATACATTTATATTTTCAAACACGCTAAAGACACGATTCAGTCAGAGTTATTTAAGGGTGTAAATTTTGCTGATAGAGATGTGTTAAATCGACTTTATTCTTCGACTGTAATCAAAGTTGAATCATATAACAAACATAAATTATTCGGGAAATTATTCGAAAAACACGAATTCATTCAAGATCAAGATATATTGATTCAAACACAAAAAATAAATGATGATAACACTGCAGAAGCTTATGAAAAAGTATACAACACAATTGATTATTTCTTATTTAATGAAGTAATTGATATTGATCGTTCTTTGCAAGTAATGAAGTGGACAATTGAACGTATCACAAATGACTGGAAAACTACATATCATTGTAAATTCACTAAGAAGAACTTAGAAGAATTAAAATTAGATATATCTCATTACTTAGATTTATTTAGAGATGCCTTTTATCGTTAAAGAAAAGCGGAAATTTTTTCCGCTTTTTTTATGTCTCTAAGAATGGTAATAGTATTATTAAGGCTCCCATCGCAATAAAGAAAAAGAAAGTTAGGAATATCCCGTTAATGAATATAGTAAACAGTAAATTTACAAGATACATAAAATCAAAATGCTTTTTTTCTCTATCAAAGATATGTTTAATTAACCCTCCTACTGACATGAAGAAGAATATAATCAATAACAAGATATTGATTATAACGAGAATTACTCCTAAAGAAATTCCTGCTCCTCCCATTTCAATTAAAACAAAAGCTAAAATAAGAACAACAAATGTCAATACAGTTAACAACAAAAATCTAAGAAAAAACTTAACTGGTTTTCTTCTTCCCAAAACAATCACTCCTTAAATATAGTAATTCAAAAGAGGTTCTAGACAGAACCTCTTTTGTTATCCCAGTTCTAACTCATCCTAAAATTCCCTATATAGTTAGAACTAATTTTATAATAGTACATTTATTAATTTAAGTTGTGAATAACTAATGAACTCTATGCATTCTTCATAATAGCTACAATTGGTATAATTAAGAATGCTAACCAACTATATGCCCATAGTCCAAAGAAGAACCCTAATATAAAGAATATTGTTAAAGCAATAAATGGAGTTGTAGCTACAACTCGATCTGATTTAGGAGCTTCAACGTTAATAGCGTATACCGGTATAACTAAAAACACTAACCAAGCAACACCCCATAAATTAAAGATAAATCCAAGTAATAAGAATACTGCTGTTGAAGCAACTATAATTATATTATATTCTTTAGGAATATCTCCACCAACAATTTCAATATTACCTGTAATCATACCTAGAATTACTATTGGAGCAAATGCAAATAATCCATATGCCCAATATTCAGGGTAAGTATATCCAACATATAAATATCCTGCTATACCAGCAATAAATAAGAGTTCCCAAAGTAACATCATTAATCTATTCTTTTCATTCAATAATCCAAGCATTGGAATTATCAAGAATACTACCCATCCTTCTTTCCAATAACCTTGTAACCCTAGAGCTACATAAGCAATTCCAGCAAGGAATGGACTTAAAGAAACAATTAAATCTAACTTAGATAATGTTCTTCTACTGTTCCATATTCCAAGCATTGGAATAATTATAAATATAATCCAACCTGGATGCCATAAATCATGATAGAATCCTAAGTATAAATATAACAATGATGCAAAGAACGGACTAAGTGCAGTTGTTAATTGTTCATCTCTAGTTTTACCCATTTCAACTATAATCGCAGTCACAGGTACGATTGTAAATATTATCCAACCTGGATGCCATAAATTAAAGCCAAATCCTAATACAAAGAAAATAATTAAAGCAGCGAATGGACTTAAAGCAATTATCTTTTCTCCACCAGGTAATGGTTTTTCAACTTTTTTGAATCCCTCAGTTAATTCTCTAATAATACTTCTAGGAGCTCCAAGCTTTTTAACTATTTCATCATCTTGCATTCCTTTTCCTTCATAACCTTCATACATTTCATTATAATCAGAAACTATTTCATCTTTCTCAGTTTGTTCCATTTTATAATTATTTAATAAACTTCTTAAATCTTCTAAGTAATTAGCTTTCATTACTTGCACCTCCTAAAATTCGATAAACACTATCTAAGAATGATCTCCATTCATCTTCATACTCATTTAGCTTATGTGTTCCATGTTCAGTTAATTTATAATATTTCCTTGGAGCTCCGATACTCATTGATTCTGTATAAGTATCAAAAAGTCCTTGTTTTGTTAATCTTCTAAGAATTGGATATATAGTATTCTCATTTACTTCAATTTCAGAAGAAATATTTTCAATCAATTCAAATCCATACATATCTTTTCGACTGATTATCTTCAATACACACATCTCTATAATACCTCTTTTAAATTGTGAATTCATTCAAAAACCTCCTTTATTGTGTATTACACACTTATATACTATCATAGTTACTGTGTGAAACACAATAACTTTTTTTATTTTTTTTAAAATTAGATATTTTTACATGTTAATTTAAGTCAAATAAAAAATAAAGCCTAAGCTTTATTTTTTAATGTAATATCCTAATGCGATTGTTTTTGGTCCTGAATGAGCACCTACTCCAGCCGTTAAAGGCATATTAACAATATCTTTTAATTCTGGATTATGTTCTTTTAATCTCTTCATAATATAATCCTTATATTCATCGTTATTCGCATGAATAATAAAAGGTTCAACATCTAAATCTTTAGTTTCATCGAAGTATAACTTCAAAACTCTTTCAACTGCTTTTGGAAAAGTTCTTATTTTTTCATAAGTTTCTACTTTCCCTTCTTTTGAAATAGTAAGAACTGGTTTTATCTTTAAAGCTCCACCAATAAAACCTGAAGCATTTGATAGTCTTCCGTTCTTAACTAAATAAGTTAAAGTATTAACTGCAAAGTATATTTTATGGTTATCTCTAATATATTCTAATTCTTTTAATATCTCAGGTATATCTTTTCCTTCTTCTACCATGTCAGCTGCTTTTAAAACCATCTTAGCTTCAGGATAAGCAACAGTTTTAGAATTAAATACAGTAACATTTAATCCAACTACTTCTTTTGATGCCATTATAGATGCGTTATATATTCCACTCATCTCTTTTGAGATTGGAATAACTAATGCATCAGTATATCCGTCTTTAACTAAATCCTCATAGATTTCCATCATTTGACCTATAGGCAAATAACTAGTACTAGGAAAAATCGACTTATCTTCCTCTAATCTTTTATAAAACTCAGTAGCACTTAAATCGATAAAATCAACAAAACTTTCTTCACCTAAATGAATTGATGATCTAAACACTTTAATATCATGTTTATAATCCATGTAATCTAGACAAGCATTTGAACAAGTAATAATTGCAATTTTTTTATCCATTAATATTCAGTCTCCTCATAATATATCTAATTACATTATAGCACTAAATATCTATAAAAATCAAAACATACATACTTTTATATTGACAATAGTGTATGGTATACAGTATACTTTGAATGAGGTGGTAAAAATGGTTGAAAAAGCTAATATACTTAAAAACTTACAACAAGAGCTTAGAAAAGGAACTCTTGTTCTTGCGGTATTATCACAACTAAAAACTAAGCATTATGGTTATAGTCTAGTTGAAACACTAAACAATAAAGGTTTATTCATTGATCAAAATACTTTGTATCCTTTACTTAGAAGACTTGACACACAAGGATTACTTGTGTCTACTTGGGAAGTAGTTGATCCAAGACCTAGAAAATATTATGAATTAAGCCAGTTTGGTAAAACAATATTATCTCAACTGCAAAGAGATTATGAAAATAATTATCATGTATTAAGTGACATGTTAAAGGAGGAAAATTAAAATGGAATTATTAGATAGATACTTATTACAAATAGAAAAATTTCTACCATTAAAAGATAGAGAAGATATTATTCAAGAATTAAAAAGTCTTCTTCTTGAAGACCTAGATAATAGAATGATGGAAGGTGGAAATCAAGATGATAACTTATATCAAGTTATTAAAGAATATGGTGAACCAAGAGAAGTTGCATTAAGATATAGAAGTGATTCACCAATATTTTCTAGAGAAATGGAACCATTTCTCTATATGGTATTAAAGATAGTAATGATAACTACTCCAGCTGCAATCTTACTTGCTAAATCAATTGATTTTCTTAATAGCGGAGATCCATTTAATTTTATTAATTTACTAATTAATATGCTATATTCAATTCCAGATATGTTTAGTGCTGCTGTTACCGCAGCTGGATTTGTCTTTATATTATTTTACTTAATTGAAAAATATGCTAAACCAAATATTAAACTTGATGTTCCTGAATTTGAACCTAAGCATTTGCCACAAGTACCTAGAAAAGTATATAAAGTTTCTTTGTTTGAATCAATCTTCACAATAGTCGCGTCAATTGTAATTATCTACTTGCTAAATTATCAACCAGGATTAATAGCAATCTACTATGATGGAGATAGTATCCCCTTACTAAATAATGGTTTTACTAAACTTCTTCCAGTGATAAATACAAGTATATTATTCGCTGCAGGAATCGCAATTGCCCATGCTATAAAAAGAAGAAAAACATTTATTACAACAACTTTAGAATTTATGCAAACAGTATACTCAGGTGTAGTACTCGCTTTACTTGCTTCATCAGACATCTTTAACACTGTAGTTATTGAAGGATACGAGTTAGAAATTATTCCAAGATTATTTGTTATTGGTGCTAGTATAGGAGCTACTCTTACAATCTTAGGAGCAATAGTTACTTACGCTAAAGTAATAATCGCTAGGAGCGGTAGTGAAGAGTTTATTAAAAACACAATTAATAAGTTAGACAAATAATAGTTCAAAAGAAAAGAAGAACCTTTTTTAGTAAGTTTCTTCTTTTTAATATATAAATCATTATTCTCCAGTTGTTATTTTGGTTCTAATTTTTGTAGAGAAGAATTCAATAACGAATACTACTGGGATAATTCCCCATAAACAAACAGCTACAAGTGAAAAGTTAAAGCTTCCAATTGCTCCCATCATAGTTGTACCAATTCCACCAGCTCCAACTAATCCTAAAATCGTTGCATTCTTAACATTAATTTCAAAACGATAAATTATCGTTGACAAGAAATTTGCAGTAAGCTGTGGAATAATTCCATATCTAATTTTTTGAAGAGTAGTTGCACCTGTAGAATCTAGTGCTTCTAAAATACCTTTGTCAATATCTTCAATAGCTTCAATAAACAACTTAGATATCATTCCGATAGATGTAACAGAGATTGCTAGAACACCTGCGAACGCTCCTGAAGCAATAGTCAGGAAGAACATTGCCCAAACAAATACTGGCATTGTTCTAATTAGAGTTATCAATGTGATTCCGAAACCTGAAACATAAGTTCCAGTAATATTCTTACTCGCAAGGAATGCTATAGGTACAGCTAGTACTGCTCCAAAAAGAGTTCCAAGGAATGCAATCATGATAGTTTCATACATTAAATATGGTACTCCATGGCTTTCAAGGGTTAAGAAAAAGAATAAAACAATCGGTTCACCTTGATCAGTAGTTCCATCTGGCCAGAAAAAATACCTAATTACATTTCTAGCGACTCTAACCCCATTTTCATTAAAATTTACATCTGTTATAGATGAAATACTCCAATAAGACAAAGCAACTAATATAGATACAACAATAACTTTAATCAAAACGTGGTTTGGCTCTCTGCTCAATGTTTCATTAACAATAGCTGTTGCTTTCATATTTTTTTTCATTATGCCAACCTCCTTCTTAAGAACCTAGAGATTGTCTCAATAGAGATTACTACTATCCATATAAAGAAAAGCATTGTAAATACTCTATTAGTAAGATCTAAATCAGCCATATTACTTTGTAAAATTAATCCAATACCACCAGCACCTACATATCCAAGTATTGCAGCATATCTAACATTAATTTCAAAAGCATATAGACTCATTGAGTAAAAACTTGGTAATATTTGAGGAAGTACTGCTGTAACAATACTTTTCCCTTTTGAAGCACCAGTTGATTCAATAGCTTCATAAGATCCTAAATCGATTGTTTCTATTTTTTCAAACAACATTTTTGCAACGATACTAAATGTAAATAATCCAATTGCCATTGTTCCTGGTAAAACATTCTTACCAAAAACCCAAACAAATATTACTGCATAAATAATCATTGGTATTGTTCTAAAAATAGTTAATACAGCTCTTGCAGAAGTAAGAGTAAATTTGTTCTTATTTATATTTGAGCTGGCTAAAAAAGCAACTGGAAGTGCAATCGCAGATCCAATAAAACTTCCTAAAAAAGACATTTGAATAGTATCAACCAAAGGACTAATAACTTCTCTCCAATATCCATAATCAATAGGGAAAAAATACCTAGATAAATATTCCCATCCAGTCATTGCTCTCCATGGCCCTTCAAAATGATTATTTAAAATGTCAATTCCAAATAGCTTGTAAATTACTTCGAAAATCGAAAACTCAGTTGCTTGAATTGCAAAATAAGATACAAAAACAAATGCAATCACTACGTAAGGTGCAACAGATCTCGGAGGGGAAACAACAATCCCATCTTGTATAATAATTTGTTCAGGGATAAAAATACCTTTAATATACTTTCCTATATTTTTAACATAATCTTTTAACTTTTCCATACTAGTTATCCATTATGTCGTCATCTGTCAGTTCACGTCCATATACTTTTTTAAGTAATGCATTATCAACTGCAGAAGCAGGTCCATCATAAACTATTTCACCATCATTTATCCCAATTACTCTAGTAGCAAATTTAAGCGCCATATCAACATGGTGCATATTTGCTAAAATTGTAATATTTAATTCTTTATTAATTTTCTCAAAATCCCTCATAACTTGAGTAGCAGTAATTGGATCTAATGATGCAACTGGTTCATCTGCTAAAATAATTTTCGGATCTTGAGCTATTGTACGAGCAAGTGCAACACGTTGCATTTGTCCACCACTAAGTTTATCAGCTCTATTATAAGCTTTTTCTAATATACCTAGTTGTTCTAGTGCATTTAGAGAAGCAATTTTGTCTTCCTTAGAGTAAAGACCTAGTAGTGCTTTAAAAAATGGAATGTCAGCTACTCTAGCAGCAAGAACATTTTTTAGAACTGAAGTTCTTCCTATTAAATTAAAAGATTGGAATATCATTCCAATTCCTCTTCTAAACTTTCTAAGATCTTTTCCTACTAGGGAATCATCAACAACAGTTCCATTAACTGTTAACTTACCATCAGTAACTGGATGCATTTTATTAATCAATCTAATTAATGTAGATTTTCCAGCACCACTTAGCCCAATAATTGCAATGAATTCTCCCTGTTCAATTTTTAAATCAACTTTTTTCAATGCTACTGTTCCATCTGGATAAGTTTTTCCTACTTTTTCAAATAATATCATCTATAATCCTCTTTTCATAATAAAAAAAATAAGGCTTGCTGATGACAGCAAGCCTTAAAATTTAAACTTATTCTAGTTGTTAGCCATAAACTCTCTTAAAGCTCTTGCTGAATCATAATCTGAATCAATCGCAATAACGTAATTTGTATGGTTATAAACTGCCATAACAGCTAATCCTTCATCAGTTTCAGCTATGTTAATGAATGCTTGTTGAATTGCATCAATTATACCTTGATCTAAATTAATTCTACTAACTGAAATAGTATCATTCATAATATTTGGTGTAACACCGATAACTTCAGTTTCTTCCCAAATTGTTAAAGTTCTACTATAATCTGTAGTCCATTCGTCTGCATAATCTCTACGTGCATCAGCATAAATAGTACCAACATCACAGTTACCAAGCGCTAAGTCAGCCATTTTAGCTCCATATGATCCTGATTCAGTAACGTTTGGCATATCACCAAATGTTTTTTCTCCAAAGTTTTCATATACCCATAAGTTTGGATAAATGAATCCTGATGAAGATGAAGGTGAACTAACACACCATTTAAGGTCTTTAACGTCGTCCCAAACTAGTTCAGTACCTGCATTAACTTTTGCAGCAACTGCTTGACCAGCAGTACTAGGTCCAGCAACGATTAAACCTTTATAATAATTTACTGGTGTATCGATTGGCAAAGTAGGTTCTCCATCATTCCAATCAATAGCGTCTAATGAATCTTTATTTAATCCGCTTCTTGCAGCAGATAAAATAACTTCAACAGGACTGTCAATTGTATCCGCAAACATAACATATGTTCCACCTGGTAAGAATGCTACATCACCAGTACCTGATAACATTGCTATTCCAGCAGCTTCGTAAGATGAACTTACTAAGATATCTACTCCAGCAATATCGTATCCAGCATCTGATAATTCATCTAATAACAAATTCTCAAGTGGTGCAGTCATTGTCAAGATTTCATCAGCAGGTCTAGATGGCACAAAGTAAACTGTTAATGTGAAATCTGTATAATCTCTTTCTTCTACTTCTTTTTCACATCCAGCTAATGAAAAAGCCAATAATGCAACTAATAATAATGATAATAATTTTTTCATTTGTTTCCTCCTATTTTTTTTGTGTTGTAATAAACTCTTATATTAATATTACTATAAAACCAATATTTTTTCCATATATATTTCATGTTAATTTGATTTAATTAAATTTTATCTAATACAACAAAAAAATTGCAGGGTGTCACTTATAATTAGTGAAATACTTATGACAATGACCTTGCATAAATAAAAAATAAATCACTTAATCTATTCATATACTTTAAGCAGTAACTCAGGTCATTTCTCTGATATTTCTCTATAAATCTAACAAGATTTCTTTCAGTTCTTCTTGTAATGCTTCTAGCTAAATCAAAATATGCTCCAGTTTTAGAAGTGTCACTTCCTGGAAGAACAAACTTAGGTAATATTTCATTTATTAATAAAAGCTCTTGTTCTTGCTTCTCTAATTCTTCAATATTTTCACTACTTATTTCAACTAATTTATCTCTTTGAGAAGAACTTGTAGATGTAGCAACTAGTGAACCAATGTTTTGTAATGTTTTTTGAATTAGTCTTATTTCATCCTTTGATTCAGTATAGTGATATACAACTCCGAGAATACTACTAAGCTCATCAATACTCCCCAAAGTATCAAACAAAATATCACTTTTAGAAAATTCTTCGTTCGAATAATTTTTTGAAGCACCTTTATCTCCTTTAGCTGTTGAGATAAATTTATAATCATCTATTTTTTTCATGAATGTCCTTCTTTCTAAAACATTATTTATTCCTAGTTTAATTATATCATGTATATATTTATTTTCTCTGCAAATTTTCATAAAAAAAGATGGTCTCAGAAACGAAACCATCTGTTTTCAATAATAGTAATTTTTTATGCAGCAGGTGTATAAGTGTGATCTCCAATATAATCGAATGTGTCTTTAGCATATTCAGTCCATTCAGTTAAATCAAATTCTACACTTCCTGAAGTTATTTCAGGTTTTCTTACTAATGTAACATCTTTAGCAAAGTCGTCTCCACCAGCTAATGCAGTAACACCAATTTGATCAATTACAACACCGTTTTGTAATAATTGAACAGCGTCATCTCCATTAAAGTGAGTAACACTTGGATAACTTAATTGAATATCACAATTAGTTTCTAAATTAGTTCCTGTATCAATTGCATCAGTACAAATTACTAATACATCCATAGAATCTAATGTTCCAGTTAATTGATATTCATTATAATCAGTTGCTTCGTCTCCATAATATTCTCTAATTGTATAAGAACTTAAATCAATAGTTGCATCAGAAGGATTAAAGATTTCTAATGCTTTATTATTAGATCCACCTTCAATATATTCACTAATGAATAAATTAGGTGAAGTAACAACAACGATTCTACCCATTACAGGCATAACAACGTCAGTACCCACAGTAAATTTAGTAGTTAAAGCTTCATGTAATCCCATGAATTCTCCAGCAGTAGGAACGTCTTCAAACATAACATATCCGTCTCCACCAGCTGCTAAGAAGTCATTAGTAGCTACAGTATAAATAGCATCTAAAACAATAGGAACTCCATCAACTAAAATATTTTGAACAACAGGGTTACCAGCAACTGATGTATTAATATCGAATGTAACACCAGCAACATGAGGCATTTTACCTGAAGCATCAGGATATGAAGAAACACCATAAGCTAAGATATCAACAATGTCTTGTCCTGTCATATCTTTAGTAACAATAATGTTACCAAATGGTAATACAGTTATGATATCTCCAACAGTAATATCTCCAACAGGGATACTAGCTCTAATTCCTCCACCATTAGTAACGGCAATATCAGCACCAGTTACATCAAGCATAGAATCAGTAATTAGATTACCTAAGTTAGTTTCACCTGTTCTTACATCATCTCTTTCACCATCTAAGACAACAGAAGTTTGTCCAACAACAACATTTAAGATAACTTCTTGTTCAGCAACGATTCCATCAATGTAAGTTTGAACATCTTCATCTGCACCAAAAGCAAGTTCTTCTGCATCAGCAGCAGATATTAATGTAGAATTTCTACCAATAATATTTCCATCTTGAACGATTATTGAAAGAACACCTAAGTTTTTCATATATTCTCCAGTAGAAACGATTAATGTATCATTAACCATATATCCATGTTCTAAAGTTGAATGTGAATGTCCATCAATTACAACATCAATTCCGTCAACTGCTAAAACGATATCTTCTGTAGTAACCAAAGTATCATCATCAAGTCCAACATGTGCTACTAAAATAATAACGTCTACTAAATCTTCAAGCTCAGCTACCATTAATTCAGCTTGAGCGATAGGATCTAAGAAATTAAGTCCAATAACATTATCAGGATGAGTTTTGTAAACAGTTTCTGGAGAAGTTAATCCAAAGAATCCAACCTTAACTCCTTCAAAGTCTTGAATGATGTATGGTTCAAATAAATCTGTATCATCAGCATCATATTGAATATTAGCAGAAATTATCGGGAAATCAGCCAATGCTTCTAATTCTAATAATCTGTCTTGCCCATAATCGAAGTCATGGTTACCAGGAACCAACATATCGTATTCCATGAAGTTCATTACATTAAGAACACTTTCTCCTTCTTCTAATGTAGCAAAAGTTGTACCATGAAGAATATCTCCGGCTGAAACTAAGAATGTATTGTTGTATCTAGCGTCGATTTCATCAACAATATTCTTAACAGTAGCCATACCCATAGTACCAGACCAAGAATCATCATTTACACGACCATGAACATCATTAGTGTGCATTATTATAATCTCAGTTTGTTTTAAGAATGGTAAGTCTTCAGCATTTAGATCATCGATTTCGCCATTTAGATCATCAACAACAACATCTAAAGCATCTAATTCTGCTTGAAGTGCATCCATTGCAGTGTTAGAATCTCCTTCTAAGTCTGCAAGTTCTTGAATTAAAGCATCTAATTCTGCTTGAAGTGCATCATTTGCAGTGTTAGAATCTCCTTCTAAGTCTGCAAGTTCTTGTGTTAAAGCATCAATTGAATCTTGTAATCCTGTGTCTTCTTCACATGCAGCTAACGTGAAAGAAAACAAGAAAACAAATAATAAAATAAATAATTTTTTCACTTTTTCAATCTCCTTTTCCAATTAGTTTGTGCACTTATTATACTACAAACCAAGAGGTTTTTGAATAGTTTTTGCAAGCCTTTTTACGAATTCGTTTTCGTATATTAATTTTAAAAAAAGCAAACACTAAGTAATGTGCTTGCTTTGCATTTTTAATAATTGGTTAGTTTGAAAAATAAATTATTATTCATATCCATTGAATCGATCAAACTTAATATTATTAGGACTTATTCCAAGATTAGCTATTTGCTCTTTTATTCCACTTAAAAATCTAGGACTTCCAACAACATAATAATATGCATTATTCATGTATTTTAGAGTAATTTCTTCAATTGCTTTTTTTGTATAATCAATATCAGATTCATAGTGTTTTATCACAAAATCCATTTGATCAAGTTCTTCTTTAAAAGGATAGATTTCTCTAGGCTCAGAATAAATTAACTCGCAAGATTTATCATAAGTGCTATTCTCAATTTGTTTTAATATCCCTCTTGCTGGAGTAATGCCAATTCCACCAACTATAAAAATACTGTTATATTCTTCTTCCAAAGTGAATTTTCCCATTGGTCCATCAAAAGTCATTATATCTCCAACTTCAAGTTCTCTCATCTTAACTTTAAAATCACTTGGTTCTTCAACAATCTTTGTAGCTACTTTAAAAATATTTTCTTTTAAGCTCGAAGCAATGCTAAAGGCTCTAACTTTTCTTCCATCTATTTCTTTATCAACATGCATGAAAACACCATATTGTCCTTCTTTAAAAGTTATCCCTTCTGGTATATCAAAATCAAATATATAGTAATCTTCTCCAACAATAGTTTTACTTTTTAGTTTTAAGATATATCTTTTCATTTTAATTTTTCACCTCATTATTATTATATTAGAATTGTAATTAAATGTAAATTAGAGTTTACTCATATATCCTATTCTTCTTAAAAAAACTTCTCCCAAAATAGATATATACTACAAACAATAAAAGCAATCCAAACGATACATAAGATGGAAGATTATTTGTTAAGAATCCGATTACTCCAAAATAGATTAAAGAATTACCAAAATACAAAAAGAAATAAGCTCCTACAAGAGTAATCATATATTTTTTAAATCCAACCTTGGATAACGGTACAGCAATTTTTACTGGATAGGTTGGTATCATTGGAACCCCAATCACCAAAATATGTCTCCAAGTAGCTGTAGTATTCACCCAGTTTAAAACTTTACTTGAAATGTTTTTTTCAAATAAAATATCATTTGATTTTGTATTAAATTTCGTAGTTGCCAAATAGAGTAATAAAATCCCAACTAAATTTGACAGGAAAACAACTAGGAATCCAAGAGGAATTCCTAGTAATAAAAAAGCTAATGATAAATTTAATAAGGCTAATGGATTCTCAAATAGAGGATGCATTATCCCAAAAACAATAATAATAATGAATCCATAACTTCCTAAAATGAAAATTAATTCATCAACAAATTGTTCAAAGTTGATACTTAGTAAATACTCCATTTAAATCACCTATCTATTATTATAAAAGAAAAGAAGCGCTACATACAGCCTCCTATCCCTTTATTTTTTCTTAACTTTTTCAACAACTTGATCTACTTTTTTTGTTGTGTTAGCCACAATTTGTTCAACTTTTCCTTCTGCCTTTTGCTTGAATTTACGTGCTTTTTCATATTTTTCTTCATTTTCAAACTTTTCTTTTAATTCATTTAATTTGTCAACACTCTTTTGAATAAGTTTACCTGCTTCTTTTCCAAGCTTTTGTCCTTTTTCTTCAAGAGATCTTTCAATATCAGTTCTTTCATCTAGTATTACTTCTTGGTTTTTTCTTTTAAACATACTCGTAATTTCCTCCTTTATTAAATTATTATAGCTTAGTTTTTGATAATTTAATAACACTCATTGTATAGAAAATAACAGCAAATACTATCATTGATAATACTAAGTGGATAGAATCCATTGTAAATCCACCAACATTAACTTCAAGGCCATATATCATTATATAATTATCATATAAATCAGTAGGTGCTCCATCAAAAACCAATTTTATTGCATCTTTCATATATATATTCCTTATCAGAGTAACACTATGTGCACTTGGAAGTACATTCATAAATGTCTGTATGTTTTTACCTAGAATTCCAATAGGAATATATATTCCTCCAAGGAATCCAATAAATGTCCCTACAATAGTACTTAATGCTCCAAAAGCATTTGGAGATTTAATAAACAATGCTAAGTAGAAGAAGAAACTACTGAAGGTAATTATTGATAAAATAATTGCTCCTAGTAGCTGCATTAATGGAATGAAACTTAAAAATTCTCCTCCATTAAAATATACATATACTTGCCCTATTATCATATTGAAGAATACCATAATAAATCCAATTATCCATGAACTTATTAAATAGCTTAAAGCTAATATTCTGCGATCTATTGGTGAAGTATAAAAATCATTTATTGTTCCGTTTTGTCTATCCATTACTAAAGTACCTAAAGCCATCAATGGTACAGTTACAGTTGAAACAGTAAGGATACCTGCCATAATCCATGAACTGGCAAGCCAGTTAATTCCTTCGATATCTCCAAAGTTATCAGCTAGATTATCCATTTGTGTTTTCCCTAAAAATAAGATGAATAATAACAAGATAATTATGATAGATAAAAAGCTGAAAAAGACTGCTGCTCTATCTCTTAAATATAGTTTAGTATTTCTAATTACAAGTTGGTATAGTACATTCATTATTCACTCACCAACTTTCTTCCAGTAATATTTAAGAAAACATCATCCATGTTGCCTCTAAGTATTTCAAATTCTCTTATATGATCTCGATATTTTTCTACTAAATCAATACCATTAAAACAGTTATCAATAATAATATTAATAGTATCATTTACAATATAGTAATCTATATTATCTTCTTTTAATATTTTTTCTAAGTTATTATTAGGAATTATTTTTACTCGATCATTTGAATACTTCAAACGAAGTTCCTCACTTGATCCTTCAGCGAGTATTACTCCTTCATCTATAATTACAACTTTATTAGCATCTAATACTTCTTCCATATAATGAGTTGTTAAGAAGATTGTTATTTCTTTTTGTGTTCTCAATTTCTCAATCAACTTCCAAATATCTCTTCTACTTTTTGGATCTAATCCAGTAGTTGGTTCATCTAAAATTAATATCTCAGGCCAATTAAGTAAAGCTCTTGCGATATCTGCCTTACGTCTTTGTCCACCACTTAATTCACCATATCTCTGGTTTACAAATGACTTAATTTCTAAGAACTCATTTATCTCATCAATCCTTATATTAAGGTCATCCTTATTAATCTTATAAAAAGATGCTCTCACAATTAAATTCTCTTTAACTGTTAGTAAGTCATCTAACATTGAATTTTGAAAAACAACACCAATAATTCCTCTAATTAATGCATCACTTCTACCAATTTTATAATCCAAGACCTCAACGTCTCCACTATTTTTGTCTAATAGTGTAGCAATTATATTTATGGTAGTACTCTTCCCTGCACCATTTGGTCCAAGAAAAGCAAAAAAGGAATTTCTTTCTACTGTAAAACTAATGTTTTTCACAGCTTCTACGTCTCCATATGTCTTAATTAGATTTGATACTTTTATTACACTCATAATTCCACCTCGCTATTTATATTCCTTGTATTTATAATTCTACAAAAAATCAGTAGTAATTTCAAACTATATAGTAAAAACAAAAAGAGAAAATATCATTTAGCTTATTCTAAATAGTGCTTTTTTCAACACTATATTTTCTACTAAAAACGAAAAATAATCAATAAAAAAGACCGCAATAATAACTGTGGTCAATTTAAGAATATAAGTGTGTTATACTAATGGAGAGAATAGATTAAATAATCCTTCTACTAAACGATTAATTAATCCGCGATTCTTCCATTTAGATAATAAAACCTCTTTTGATTTTGTTAAGTCTAATTCAAAGTCTTCAGTTAGAGCATTAACAGTATCATTATAAAGTAATACTGTTGCTTCAAAGTTTATTCTAGCGCTTCTATTGTCAAGATTGTATGTTCCACAACTAGCAATAAAATCATCAACAATCAATATTTTTGCATGAGTAAATGTTTTCTTATATAAATATATTTTAACTCCTGCTGCAAGTAACTGTTCAAAGAAAGATTTAGTAACAATATAAATTGATTTCTTATCCGGTTTTCCGGGTAGAATAAGAGAGACTTCAACTCCTCCTTTAGAGGCAATAATAAGTGATGTTAAAATCTCTTGGTCAAGCGCTAAATATGGAGACATAATTTTAATAGAAATTTTTGCATTGTTTATCATTTTAACATAAGTATTTCTTATTGGTGGATATTCAAAATCAGGACCCGAAGGTATAATTTGAACTAACCCTTTAGCTTCTATTTTTTCTGATATATAGTACTTATCATCATCTACAAATTTATGTTTAGCATAATAGAGATCTCTTAAAAATAATGCAGTAAGTGAATTTACAGCTTTGCCTTCTAACATTAATTGTGTATCTCTAAACATTGCATATTTTTTAGATTCATTATTATATTCATCACCTAAGTTCATTCCACCAATAAATCCATATTTACCATCAACGATAGTAACTTTTCGATGATTACGATAATTGATTCTTGTATTGAAAAACCCAAAATAGACCTTGTCATTCGCTACCACTTTAACACCGTTTTTTTTGAGTCTTCTCATAAATCTTTTATTTAAGAATACACTACCAATTGCATCATATAATAATTTGACTTCAACACCTTGTTTAGCTTTTTTTTCTAATATCTCTAAAATTTTCTTACCAATTTTATCTGTTCTGATAATATAGAACTGCATAAATATAAATTTATCAGCACTTTCTAATTTTTCTATCAGTTTTGGATAATAGTTTTCTCCATTTCTTAAAACCATTGCAGAAGAATCATCTAAATATGCATGATGATGCGCCATATTATATGCAGTTTTGTAAATATCAGTTACTTCAGAATCTATTTCTTTATATCCTGGTTCATTGAAATTTGTAATGGGTTCATGTGTTAAATACAATCCATCTTTTATTAAAGGGTGAGCAAGGTAACGGAAACTCTTTTTAAAATTTCTTCCAAATGTCAAAAATAATGCGAGTCCTAAGAATGGCTCAAAAGACAAAAGCAACAACCAAGGTAGTTTTGTTGGTGATGAATCACTCCTAATTAATATCCCAAGAAATATCAATACAGCCAAGCCAGTAAATAAGAAATGCAAAAAGATATTCAAAAACTGAGTTAATGAATATTTATTAAAATAGAACAAAAATGCTTTTTCAAAAAGAAATCTAAATGAAATAGCTAAGACTATTAATAATGTTAACCAAAAGATTCTCTTTACATTCAACTTCATGGTAATCACCTGCATTTATTATATCAAATTGATGTGGAAAAATTATGAAAAGTAAGCCAAAATAACTGGCTTACTCTTTTAGATATTTTTTAAGTCATTTTGAAGCTTTTGATTAATAGTTCCTAGACGTTTAGATAATGCTGCATCATAGTTTCGTTGTGCTTCTTTTTTAGCATTTTCAAACTTTCTTGATTCATCATTATTTTCTCTATCTATAGTCATAGTATTATCTTTATATTTATCTATTTTACCATTCAACTCTTTAGAGATTGAAACTAATCGATTAGAATTTTTTTGTTCAATTCTTGAATTATTAACTTGTAGAGAATCTCTTTGAGAATCATCTAAAGAATTAGCCTCTTCATTATATTTTGATATTTTGGAATCAAATCCATTTATTTTTTCTTCAAGGAATTTTTCTTCGTTAAGAATCTTGTGTTTTGCTTGAGAACTATTCTCATCCTTTTGTTCTAAAAGATTAACTAAAGCTTCTTCCATTTGATTTGTAAGATTGTGTTTTTCACTTTCAAAGTTTGATTTAATATCTCTTATTCGTTCTTCTTCAGTGTTTATACGACTATCTTTATAACTTGAATTTTGCTCAATTACTAATCTGTTTCGATCTAAAGCAAGAGAATCATAATTGCTTGAATCAGCCAAAGTTGAATCTAATCTCTCACTAATGTTTATAGTTTCATCATTTAGTTCTTTTTTCAATAACTCAATTGCACTATTCAAGTTAGACTGTTCACTAGAATTTAGTAAATCCATTTCTTTTAAAGCATCTTCTTTTCTTATTAATGCTTCTCCAACTGCTTTATTAAATACACCAGTTTTTTCATTAATTGCTTCATTTCTACTTTTGTATTCACGATTAAAAGTATTTTCTTTATTAGAAATCTCTTTATCTAAAACTTTAATTTCTTTTTTATAAGCTCGAGGATCAAAAGCGTTTCTCTTCTTAACTAAAGTATCTATTTCCTCAGTTGAATCAACTTTGAATTGTGCAAGATCAGCAAGAGCATCTTTTACCAATAAATCAATTTCAGCTTCGAATACTGTTTTTTCAGTTTCATAAATCTCATTAATCTTACTCACAATAAGTTCATAGTCTTTTGCTAATTGAGAGAGACGTTCTTCTAAGAAAGATACTTTTAATTTAATACGATTATTTAACTCAACATTTTCATAACCTGAAATAGATTCAGCTCTATCTTTAAATTGTTTTGTAAATTCAATTTGGTAATATAGATACTCATTATTAACACTTGCTTGCTTATTATAATCGTTATTATAATATTCAATCGCTTCTTTTTTCTGATTAATCAATTGTGATTGAATCAATTCTTTTAATGAGATATCTTTTTCACTTGTAAGTTTTGTTAACTCAATATCGCGAGATAATCTAGCTAGAACATCTGCTAGATTTTTATTGATTTCATTTAGTTTGAACTCTTTATCTTTGATTGCTAGTGCTTCTTGAAGTTTAACTGCATTAATATTATTTGTTTTATCAAGTAAGTTCTTTAGATTAACTTGAATATCTTCTTGATTTTCTAAATCTAGTTCTTCTGTTTTCTTTAACTCTGATTGTTCACGTTCATTACTTGCAAAATACTCGTTATACTTGTTTAATTCATCTTCCAATGTTTGTCTTGTATTTAATGAATTTACTTCAATATCATTTTCTAAAGTTGCCTTACAAAGCTCAATTTGATGAAATCTTTCTTCTTCAAAATTAATTAGATTAGTTTCGTACGCAGCAATTTTATTTAAGTTCTTAGTAATTAATTCTGCTTTTTTTGCATTTAGCACTCCGTATCTATCTCCATGTTCTCTTGATAATAATTTAAGCTCTCTATCAGCTTTTTTCTCTAAAACAGCAATTTCTTTTTTATGTTGTTTTACAGCTCTAGTATCATTATCTCTAAGAGACTTATTCATAAACTTCTCATGACGTGCAACTTTTGATTCTAATGTTGATTTGATTCCAGAATCTTTTGTTGTGAATTTATTTTTTTCAACAGATATTTTTTCTTCTATAACAGCAAGTTTTTCTGCGAATGGTTCTTTTAAATCACCAATTGATTTAGCTGTTTTGATTTGTTCTTTTTCTACTTCTGAATTAAGCTTTTCCACTTTTTTAGCAAAAGCAGCATTAAGTTTTTCTACTTTTCGATCTCTTTTCTCATTTAAATCTACTACTTTAACTTCGTACTTATCTTGAGCATCTTTAAGAGCTGACAAAAGACTGCTAAGATTTTTCTCAGCAATTTTTATAATAGAAGTTTTCTCTTTCTCACTATCTTTTATATCTGAATTGTATTTGTTATTAACTTCAAGGATTAGTTTCTCATTTTCACTCTTTATTTCTTCTACTAAATCATTTAGTCTATTGATCTCATCTTCAAACTTTTTAGTAGCATCAATAAGATGGTCTTGATAATCTTTTTCAATTCCTTTAACTCTAGATTCAATATCCTTTAAGTGATTATTGTAATTTGCTTTAATTTCTTTTAAATTAGCAGCAAATCTAGCTTTGATATCTTTATCTAATGCAGTATGTTGTTTAATCTCTTTCTTCAAAGTTTTATCTAAGTTATTAGTACTTGTTTGAAATTCTTTAGATATGCTTTTAAGCTTATCTTTGGTTTTAATTTCTTCTCTTATAACTCCCCCGTAATTCTTATTTAACAACTTGTCTAATTCAATATTCTTTTCCGGCATAATAATTCCTCCTTTTCCCTCGTTAGTTTTATTTTACCACAATTAGCATCACATTGTACTGATTTTGGAAAAAAAGAAAAGGAAAATGGGGTTTTCCTTTTCTACATGAGGTCACAGGATACCATCTTTATATTTTTTTAGAAATACAAGAATGTTTATTTCATCTAGAGGTGGTGTGAAATAGTATCCTTGAACATAATCTACGTTAAACTCAGATGCAAATTTTAAATGATTCTTATTCTCGATTCCTTTTGATAACACTTTTAAATTCATTATTTTTGCAAATTTAATAAGCGTTCTATAAAATCGATATTCTCTGTCCGATAAATCAATACTTGGTAAGTTTGATTTATCAATCTTAAGAGTATCGAAATCCAGATTCATTAATGATTTTGGTGAAAAGCTTTTATTGTTAAATGCATCTATAGAAACCATAAATTTTGCTTTCTTAAGATTCCTTAATGCATGTATTGCCATATCGGATGAAATATCATTTTCAGATATATCGAATTCAATATTCTCTGGATCGATATTATAGTCCTCAGCTAAATGGACTAATTCGTATGGTTTATACGCTAATAAGCTTTTCAAACTTAGGTTAATTGTAATCTTAAAATCTGATGTAACAATATTATTTTTTCTCCAAGTATTGTATGCAAGAAATGTTTTTTCAATTACCCTTTTATCAATTTTCTCAAATAGGTTTTTCTCTAAAGCAATATCTTTAAATTTAGACGTTTCAATAATTCTATATTTGTTTTTTTGCCATCTTACTAAACTCTCACATCCTATTATTTTACCTGTCTTAACATCTATTATTGGTAAAAAGAATGGTGAAAATTCATCAAGATGAAGACCATTAACTATTTCATGATTAAAGCAATCTAAGTCTTGTTTAATAGTATGAATTTCGTCAGTAGCAATTAATATTTCAATCTCTTCTTTTTTTGCTCTAAGCATTGAGAAGTGGGCTAATTTAATTAATTCACCAACATTAGTAATATCTTTTTTTATTCCAATAGAAGCACAACCAGCTACTAGGGAAATTCCATAATTTTCTTCTTTCTTATTTACCTTAAAAGATAATCTAGAAATAAAGTTAGATATATATCTTGTGTTTCGGTATTGTTCTTCATACCTTAACAACTGATTAATTACTGCAGTATTCTTAAATTCTAAAATAACTACAATTTGATCAGTTCGGTATAAAAAGACATGGTTTCTCCCTAATTTTTTAGTTAGCTGATTATATACTTGTTTCATAATTTGATCACTAAGATTTATATCATAAAACTGACTATAGGTCATTAGATTAGATATCTCTAAAAAAACAACATAATGATCTTTTATTTTTTTCTTCCCGTATTTGGTGAAAATAATACTTTTAGATATTACTAATTTGACGTCATCCTTAATTTTCAAATATAGTAGAAGAGTTACAAAACTTAACATACTCAAAATAAGATTTACTACTTCTCTTCTTTGAAATGTGTTAAATACGAGAGTTATTAGAAGAAACAACAAAATTACTAATAATGTGTTTCTCTTTTTCATTGTATTCTAATCTACTGGTTTTACGTAGTAGTTCCCACGATTTTGAAGTAATACCTTAGTTCCTTCAACAATTGCGGTAAGTGGGTTTTTAGCAATATGAACATCTAACCCAATCGTTTTTTCTAAAAACTCGTCTACACCATCAATTAGTGCGCATCCTCCATTTATTAACATTCCATTTTCAATTATATCTGCAGATAGTTCTGCAGGTGTGTTTTGAAGTACTTTTAAGATTGCAGTTGAAATTGCATTAAACGGTTCAATTAATATATTTCTAATCTCTGTTTGATTCACAGTGATTCTTCTAGGTAGTCCCGTTACAACATCTCTACCATTCGCATAAGTAGTTTTTTCTTCTAGTATTTCTTCTCTTAAAGTACCTATTTCTTCTTTAATTCTTTGAGCTGTTTTTGGTCCAATTAAAAGTCCATGCTCATATTGTAAATGATTAATAATTTCTTGATCAAAATAGTTCCCTGCAATTCTAATCGAATCACTCACTACAATATCTCCAAGAGATAAAACACCAATATCAGTAGAACCTCCACCAATATCAATTACCATAGATCCATTTGATCCATATATGTCTAGTCCCGCTCCGATTCCTCCTGCTTTAACTTCTTCTTCAATAAACACATCAGGTACACCTAATGTATGAGCAAGATCAATCATAGCGTCTCTTTCAATTTGTGTTACTTCACTTGGACAACAAATTAATACTGTTGAAGCTTTTAAATTTATATCAATATTTTCTGCTTTTCTAATTGCAATTTCGATTAGTTTTTTTGCTGCATCCATGTCTGAGATTACTCCTCGATTCAACGGGCTAATAATCTTAATTCCATGGTGTCCTCTACCAATCATTTTAGCAGAATTAAATCCGATAGCTATTACTTCTCCTGTTTCATAATCTGTTGAGATTACTGATGGCTCATTAAAAATAATTCCTTCACCATCAACATATACTAATAGGTTCGCTGTACCTAAATCAATACCAATTTTTATAAATTTACGTTTTGATTTCACAAGTTTATAGTTTTCGTTTGCCATTTTATCACCTCTTTATAATTGCAGTGGATTAACTAAATAATCCCCGCGATTCTTAAGTAAGTATTTTGATCCTTCAGCAACACATGTTAAAGGATTACTCACTACTTTAACTGGTACTTTTATTCTTTTACTTATGAAGTCTTCAACACCTTTAACAAGTGCTCCTCCACCAGTTAATAATATTCCATTTTGGAATATATCAGCTGATAATTCTGGAGGTGTATCTTTTAATACGGCGGCTATAAGTTTTACTACCTCTTCGTATATAGGATTTAAGACAGTTTGAATATCTTTACTTGATATATCAACCCACTTAGGAACACCTCTAACAATATCTCTACCAGCATATCTATTTGTTACTAACGGTGCATCTTCTCTTAAATCTGCGAGTTCTATTTTACTTCTTTCACTAGTTAATTCTCCTATTTCTACTTTATCTTTCTGCTTAACAAGTTTAGCAACTTCACTATCAACATAGTTACCTGCCATTCTTATTGTTCTTGATAATACAATATCTCCAAATGATAAAACACCAACGTCTGTTGTTCCACCACCCATATCTACAATCATTACTCCTTTTGATTTAAAGATATCGACATTCGCTCCAAGAGCTCCTGCTTTGATTTCTTCTTCAATAAATACATCACTTATTCCCATATTTAATGCAAGTTCAATCATAATATCTCTTTCAATTTTTGTTACTTCTGATGGACAACAAATTACACTTGATGTATTTGATAATTCTTTTTCTGTTAAGTTCTCAACTTTTTTTAATACATATGATAATAAAGCCTTAGCTGCTTTCATATCACTTATTACTCCATTTTTCAGTGGTTTAATAACACTAATCTTACTGTGGACTTTACCTAACATTTTGTGCGCGTCTTCCCCCGCTGCTACGACTTTTCCACTTTCACGATCAAAGGCAATTACTGAAGGTTCATTAAAGATAATTCCTTTTTTCTCAACGTACACTAATAAATTAGCAGTACCTAGGTCTACGCCTAATCCTATTTTCTCAGCCATAATAACCTCCTAAAATTCTCCATAATAATGTTTCTTATCGATCTTCAGCAATTTCTTAGTACCATTAACAACCGCAGTCATTGGATACTTAGAAATTCGAACCTCTACTCCTGTAATTTTTTCAAAATATTCTTTTACACCTTTGATTTGTGCTCCGCCACCTGTTATTTGAATTCCATTATCTACTAAGTCACCTGCTAATTCAGGTGGTGTTGATTCTAAAGTTGAGATTAATGTTGCCTTTATTGTTTCAAAACATTCTAATAATATTTTTCTTATTTCTTTTGCATTTACTGATACTTGTTGTGGTAATCCTGTAACTAAATCTCTACCCATTGCACTAAAAGTCAGAGTGTTTCCCTCTTCATTCACAGGTAAATCTCCAGTTAAAGAAGCTAACGCTACCTTAATCTTTTCTGCTGTTTGTGGTCCAATTTCGAGTTTATGTTTTTCTTTTACGTAATTAGTTATCTGTTTATCGAAATAATCACCAGCTACTTTAATTGATCTTGAATTAACTACTTCTCCAAGTGACAATACACCAAAATCAGTAGTTCCTCCTCCAATATCAACAACTAATTGCCCTGATGGGTTATAAATATCTATTCCTCCACCAAGTGCAGCAGCTTTTATTTCTTCATCAATGTAAGTTTTCTCAATTCCGAGTTCTTGTCCAAGTTTCATAATAGCTGCCTTTTCTGTGTCAGTTATTTCTGATGGAATACATATCAACAATTTATTAATATGTTCCATGTTCGACATGAAAATTTTATTAAAGGTAAACAATAAAATCTCTCGAATCATATCGATGTCCGAAATAACTCCTCCATTTAACGGCTTAATAACTTCTACTTTATCATGTGTTTTTCCTACTAATCCTGCGGCGTCAAATCCTACTGATACAACTTTTTTGCTTGCTTTATCAATAGCTATGATCGAAGGTTCATTAAATACTGTACCTCGACCCTCCACATAAATTAGAAGGTTTGAAGTCCCAAGATCAACTCCAACGTTCATCTTACCTTTGGTTTTTTCACCCATAAAATTCCTCCTAAATATATTTTTTGTGTATAAAATAAACAAAAACGCCTTAAAATAAATTAAGGCGCTTATTTACACAATATATTAGGTATCCAAAAATATTTATTGAGTGCAACAATAATAAATTAGAGAATCCTATTAACAAATATTGCGGTCCAGCCGGCATAGGTGTTCCTTTAGCCCTGTGACTTTGCGTATACACATTTCCATGTATTTGCCCTTAAAATATTTATCTTATACAACTTCAATCTATATTATATACCTTGAGTATTCAATAACAAAAGTTCATATATGAGCCAACAATTATCAAAGCATTCAATATTTGTTTTTTAGAAACTGCTTAAATCTTTTAACTGTCTAGTTTAATTCATCTTTCAATTTTTCTAAACTTTTTTCAATCCACTCAACAATATATTTATATGTCGTAGCTTTGTTTTTTTCGTTTAATACTTCGTGACGTGCATCGTCAACTAGTTCTGTTGTTAAATCAAGAAGTCCATGTCCACTATATAATTCTCTAGTTTTTTTAACTCCATCTCCAAATTCTCCAACAGGATCTTTTTTACCTGAGATGAATAATAAAGGAATATCTTTTGTTTCATACATTGTAACTGATTTATTTACATCAACAATTCCTTTAAAGAACTGATAGTAAAATCTTGAAGAATAACTATATCCACATAGAGGATCATCAACATACTTGTCAACGATTGTTTCATCAGTAGATAACCAATCAAATTTAGTTCTTCTTGGTTCGAATTTCTTAATTAAAGGTTCGTTTAATAGTTTGCTAAGAAACTCACTACGGTTATTCTTCCTATTAAATAAACTTATAATACCAGATAACATAAGTGGAGCAAATGCTCTTCCTGAAGTTATTGGAGGAAGTGTTCCCATAAGAATTGCCATAGTAGATGAGTTTGGATATTTAGAAATAACTTTACGAGCAATTACGCTTCCCATTGAATGTCCTAATGTAATTAATGGTATTTTAGGAAAATCTTTTTTTATTTGACGATTCACAAAATTACAATCATCAATTATATCATCCCATTTATCCTCTTTTGTAAAAATACCTACTTCATTTTCATTATTTACAGATTCACCATGTTTACGGTGATCGTGTGCATAAACTGCAAATGAATTATTAGCCAGATATTTTGCAAAGTGTAAATATCTTTCTTTATGCTCTCCCATTCCATGTAATATATGCACTACTCCTTTGACTTCTTCTGGTACAATTTTAAAACAACTTAATTCTAAATCCTTTTTTCCTCTTTGCTTAAATCTTACAACTTCCATAATTTCCCTCTTTTCTTTTATAAACATGTCTTAAGTGCATCAATAATTCCCTCAAGTAAAACATCTAATGGTAATGAGCTTACTTTATTATCAGTAATCTGTTTTGTCATGTAAGGAATATGTATAAATCCTGCCTTTATGTCCAAATTATTAATGTCTATATAATGTAGCACATGATACATTAAATTATTACATACATATGTTCCTGCTGAATTTGATACTTCAACAGGTATTTTTTTTACTGATATATCTTTCATCATTTGCCTAATAGGTAATGTTGAAAAATATGCTGTTTCCCCGTTTTCTACTATTAATTGATCAATAGGTGTATTTCCAATATTATCTTTGAATAAGGTGTCATTACAATTAATCGCAACTCTCTCGAAACTTATTGCTTTTCTTCCTCCTGCAAGTCCTAAATTTATAATATAATCTGGTCTATGTTTTTCAATATAAGGAAGTAAAATATCAAAGCACTTATCGAAAATAACTGGCAATTCAACTTTAATTAATTCATTACCAAAAATACTCTTTGGTAATAATCTGATAATCTCTTGTGTTGGATTTTCAGTATTTTCTAAAAAAGCTTCAAACCCTGTCACTAATATCTTCAAATGTACCACCTCACCTACATTATACCATTTTACAAAAAAATACTCTAATAATAGAGCATTTTATTGAAAAATCTTAATATCTTTAATAATAAATTTCTGTGGGAAAGAAGAATTATCAATTTCTCCACCCTTATGTCCACCAATTGCGAGATTCATTATCAAATAGAAATTTTCATCAAATGGCCAACCTTTTGGAGAAGAATCATAACCATCTTTTCCTTTAGTATATTTTATAATTTCTTTATTGTTAATTAAGTAAGTTATTGAAGAACTATTCCAGTCTATTGAGTAAGTATGAAAATTATCTGACATACCTTCTAAAAAGTAATCAGTATGATATTGAGTATTTAATTTATGATTGTGAACTTCTGTATGAAGGCATAAAAACGTGTTATCTAGGTCATTACCAATGTGTTCCATTATATCAATTTCACCACTATTTGGCCAATGTCCATATTTACTTTCCTCGCTCATCATCCATAAAGCTGGCCAAGTTCCTCTTCCTTTTGGAACCTTAGCGATAATATCAATTCTTCCATATTTAAAGAAAAACTTACCTTTAGTATTCAATCTAGTGCTGTCATAAATACCATCTTTTAGGGTTGCATTAATAACTAGTCCATCATCAAAATACAGATTTTCTTTAGTATTTACATAATGCTGTTTTTCAGCATTTGCCCATCTATCTCCTACTTCAATATTCCAGTAGTTAAGATCTAGTTCTGTATCATTTGAGAAATCAAAATGTTTAAGTAATTTCATATTTTTCACCTTATCTCAAGACTTTAGTGCTTTCTCCGTGAATTAAATATGTATCCACAGTATATGTTTCACCAATATTTACTTTTGTTTTATCTTTAATCATTTGTAAAATATGAGCTGCTGCGATTATCCCCATTTTATTAGTATCTTGTTTTATTGTTGTTAATCTCGGAGTAATTATTTGTCCTAAATCTATACCATCAAATCCAATAACAGAATAGTCTTTTGGAACATTCTTTCCTGCTTCTCTTATTGCTTGAATTGCTCCAACAGCTAACATATCACTTGCACAAAATACAGCGCTAGGTTGAGTTGGAAGACTTAAAATATGATTCATTGCCTTGAATCCATCACCCTTAGAGAAATCTTCTCCAAGAACTAAATAATCTTCATTTAATTCAAGCTTATTTTTCGTTATCGCTTCAATAAAAAATTGCTTTCTTGTATTACCAATATATGAAGAAGCTCCACCATATATATTAGCTATAGAAGTATGTCCTAAATCTTTAAGATATTTAACAGCTTGAAATACTCCAGATTTATTATTTGAGGTTACATTAGCTACTCCAGCGTAACCATAATCAATTACTAAAGTAGGGATATCTGATTTATATAAATCCATCATTTCAGGATTTCCAAATTCACCACATAAAACAAAAATAGCTTCAACTTGTTTTCTTCTTGAATGTTGTAAGTAAGCTCCATTTTGTTTACCCATGTTTTTTGACAAAAACATAATATCATATCCTGCTGATTCGACTTTACTCTTAAAACTCTCCAGTATTTTAGAAAACAATGGATGTTCAAGTCCAACTCCAGTTACTGCTTCAAAAATCACACCAATTGTGTATGATTTTTGAGTAACTAAGCTTCTAGCTGAATAATTAGGAATATATCCCATTTCATCACAAAGAGCGAGAATTTTTTGTTTCGTAGTTGAAGAAATATCTGGATAATCATTTAATGCTTTTGAAACAGTTGTAATACTAAATCCTGATCTCAATGCTACATCTTTAATAGTTACCATTAGTCCACCTTCTTATATTTATAGTATTTTATTTTTATTCAACCTCTGTGATAACAACATTATCAATAAAAACTGTAGTAATTAAGTTCTCAGTTCCAATAGAACCAGAAACATCTCCAAATTCAAATAAAATTGCTCCATTATCATTTGAATCATCATTCATTCTGAATACTGTAGTAAACGTTTGATATTCTGTACTCAAATCATGAACTTTAACTCCTTGGTCCATGAAGCCAATAAACCATGGGGCTCCACTAAATAATTCACCAATATGAACATGAATACTCCTAGGTAAAGAACTTTTAGCATCAAATGAAATTTGATAAGTTACTCCTTGTTCAAAATAAATCCCTTCATTATGGATTCGTGGTTCCCACCATACTCCATCATTTATAGACTCTATGTCTACAACTAATTCCTCATCTACTACAGAGAAATCAGCAAACCCACCTGAATTTACGTTATATACAATCCAAGAGTATAAACCAATTGAGAAATCTCCATTATCCAACATTGGAGAATTTTGATCCCTCATATAGACAACTGAAATATATCTTACAGCTTCAATTTTATTCCCAGATTCATCTCTTACTGTATACTTCAAATAATACATACCTAACTCTGATGCAACAACATTTCCAGTAACTTCTATTTTATCAGTTAAGTCTCCATCAAATGCATCTTCTGCAGTAATTCCAAGTAATGGATCAAATTCTGTTCCTATTAAGATATTGATATCTTCTAGTCCTGAAATTATCGGAGCAGTCTGATCGTGACAAATTCCTGCGATAAGTAAATCTGACTCACTACAAAAAGTATCGTCTTTACTATTTTCACACGATACTAATATTAACGAAAATAAAACAGTAATAAAAAGTAAATAGTTCCTCATAAGCTCGCTCCTACACACTAAATCGTTTTCGTTAATAGTATATCATATATAAATATATTTTATAAGCAAGACTTATTAATTATAAATAAGCTGATATATATTACAAATAAGCTGAAAAGAAAGGAATCCAATTGGATTCCTTAATTTATTAAATGTAGTCTGTATTATTCTTTTTCAATTGAAGCTCTTGAGAAGTCTACAGAACCAAGTACTGAACGTCCCCATCCAACTATATAGTCTTTAGCTAACATAGTATCTGTATAGTGATATACAGGGATAATAGGCATATCTTCCATGAAGATAGTTTGTGCAGCATATAATTTAGTATAATGTAATCCCATATCTGTAGTTTCTTGAGCATCTTGTAGTAAGTCATCGAATGTAGCATTATAGTAATTTGGATCGTTATATGAATTAGTAGAAGCAAAAATTGCTAATAATCCAGAAGGATCCATAAAGTCAGTAAGCCATCCACCACGTGCTATTGAGAAATCTCCTGCACTTCTTGTAGCTTGGAATACTGCCCATTCTTGATTTGCAAGAGGAATAGTAAATCCTAAGTTAGTAGCCCACATTTCTTGTACCATTTCGGCAATTAATTTGTGACCTTCAGAAGTGTTGTATAATAACTCTTCACTATTTGTAATTTGATTTTGTAAGTCTTCAACAGTCATTCCCATTTCAGTTGCTGCTGTAGCAAACAATGTAATAGCTTCAGCGAAATTTCCATCATCAGTAACTAATCCGTAAGTTCCAGCTTCTTCAAAGAAGTCTAAACCTTGATCATCTAAGAAACCAGGAGGAACAAATCCACCAGCAGGCACTTGTCCAGCACCTAATACTTCAGTGATTGCTTCTCTGTCAATTGAATATGATAAAGCATTTCTTAAATTAACGTTAGACCAAATTCCGTCTAATACGTGATCAGTGTTTTCTCCGTCTTCGTTAGGATCCATATTGAAACTGTAATAATAAGTTCCAAGTAATGGGAATACGTAGAATTCATCAGATTCTGCGATTAAGATTGGTACGATTGCTGTTGGTACACTAGGAATAAAGTCTAATTCACCAGCATAGTAAGCAGCATAAGCAGTAGTTTCGTTATCAATAAATTTACCTTCAATAACATCGATTCCTACTTCAGCTTTGTTCCAATACTCTTCATTCTTTTCTAATCTTAAACCTTCACCTAAGTTGTATTCAGTTAATACGAAAGGTCCATTTGATACATATAAATCAGGATCTTTAGCCCAAATACCGTCAGCTCCAGCTTCTACAGCTTCTTGTTTTACTGGTAAGAAGTGATAGAAAGCAGTAAGTGATACAAAGTATGAAGTTGGATTAACTAATGTAACTTCAAAAGTAAGATCATCAACAGCTCTGATTCCTACATCTGCAGCAGTTGCTCCTTCTTCAGCAAAAGCATAATCCATTGCTCCAACTACGTTTGTATATTCCCAAATCCAACTATATTCTGAAGCTGAATCAGGATTCATACCGTGTAGCCACGAGTAAACAAAATCATCTGCAGTTAATGGAGTACCATCACTCCAGTTAGATTCTCTTAAATGGAAAGTTACTACTTTCCCGTTGCTTGAAGTTTCCCAACTTTCAGCAATACCAGGATAAATAACACCATTAATTTCTCTAACTAATCCTTCAAATGTTTGGTTAATTACATCTCCACCATCACTAGCTCCGTTTAATGTAGGATCTAGAGTTGCTGGGTCTGCACCAATATTCCAGTTAAATACTACGTCTTCTTCTTCAGTTTTACAAGCAGATAGACCGAAAACTAGAACTAATGAAACTAAAACTAATAATAATTTTTTCATTTCAAACCCTCTCTCTTTCTATATTTTATGGTATATTTTACCACTATTTAGTGGCTTTTGCAAGTACAAATGAGCGTGTATACATATGAAAGCGTCAACATAGGCTATTACTAGCCCTTTTAAAAATTATAATATGTCTTTGTTGATTTCTTCAATGTAATGACAAGCTGCATAATGATTCTTGCGTACCTCTACCAATTCTGGTGTTTCAGTAAAGCATTTTGCTTTACCTACTAATACTTCTGTGAATCCAAGTTCATCAATTAATGTAGCTGCAAAATCAGTAATAACTTGATTTTCAGCAACAATGATTTCTCTGCTTTCAGGATTAAGAATTGTTTTAATAGAAGTTTTACCTATTAAAGCATTACTGAATGATGCAGGATAATTTTCTTTAGCCATAGTAACTCTTGCGTAATAACATCTTGATGCGAATCGACATCCTTCTTTAGGATTAATCGGGCTTGGTACGTCTCCCTCAAGTACGATTCTACTTCCTTTATTTGGATTATTTGGATCAGGTACTGGAATACTTGATAATAATGCTTTTGTATAAGGGTGTAATGGTTTATCGTATAAATCATCACTTGTTGCAATTTCCATCATCTTACCAATATACATAACTCCAATACGATCACTAATATATTTAACCATTGATAAATCATGTGCAATGAATAAATATGTTAATTCTCTTTCTTTTTGAAAATCTTCAAGCATATTTACTACTTGTGCTTGAATTGATACATCTAATGCACTAATAGGTTCATCACAAATTATTAATTCTGGATCAACTGCGAGTGCACGTGCAATACCAATTCTTTGACGTTGTCCACCTGAAAACTCATGTGGATAACGACTTGCATGTTCTCTTTTTAGTCCTACAGATTCTAGTAACTCATAAATTTTTTCTTGTTTTGCTAGTTCAGGATCTTCTTGATCATCAAATATTTTGTGTGTGTCAATTCCTTCACCAATAATATCAGTTACAGTCATACGACTATTTAAAGAAGCATATGGATCTTGGAAAATCATTTGTATTTTACGTCTATAAGGAAGCATATCTTTTTCTGGGATAGTAGCTAAATCTACTCCATTAAAAAGTATTTCTCCATCAGTTGGTTTATATAATTTTACAATTGTACGACCAGTTGTAGATTTACCACAACCACTTTCACCAACAAGACCAAATGTTTCTCCTTTATAAATATGTAAGTTAATTCCATCTACAGCTGTTAAAATTCTTTTTTCTCTTTTAAAGAATCCTCTGCTTTTATCAAAATATTTTTTTAGATTTCTTACTTCTAACAAAGGTTTACGTTCATCCATTTATTTCGCCTCCTTTGTTTTTGTGAATCCCTTAACATCAGGAGCATCCATATGTTGTAACCAACAAGCAGATGTATGTGTTTCAGAAAGATTAAATAATGGTGCTTGTTTTTCAAGACAAATTTTCATTGTATGTGGACATCTCGGACTAAATGGACATCCAGTTGGAGGATTCATTAAGTCTGGAGGACTACCCTCGATTGGAATAAGTCTATCTTTATCTTTTTTAGTAGTTTTTGGAATTGATCTATAAAGACCTTTTGTATAAGGATGTTGATGACGATAAAAGATATCTTCAACAGTTCCTTTTTCCATAATCAATCCACCATACATAACGATAACGTGAGTACTAACTTCAGCAATAACACCAAGATCATGAGTAATTAAGATTATTGTCATGTTTGTTTTCTTTTGTAAGTCTTTTAATAACTCAAGAATTTGTGCTTGAATTGTAACATCTAATGCCGTTGTTGGTTCATCAGCAATTAATAACTTAGGGTTACAAGATATTGCAGTTGCTATTAAAGCACGTTGTCTCATCCCGCCTGAAAATTGGTGTGGATAATCATGTATTTGTAATTCTGGGTCAGGAATCCCAACCAAATCTAATAATTCTTTTGCTCTTTCAAATGCTTCAGCTTTTGTTAAATCAGTATGTCTTCTGATTACCTCCATCATTTGATTTTTAATTGTATATACAGGATTTAAACTTGTCATAGGATCTTGGAAAATCATTGCAATTTCATTCCCACGATACTCTGACATTTCTCGATTATTTAATTTAGAAATATCAATATCATCAAAGATTATTTCTCCTTCTTTTAAACGTCCCGGCTCTTCAATTAAGTTCATAATAGTTAATGAAGTAACAGATTTACCTGAACCTGATTCTCCAACAATACCAAGAACATCGCCTTCATATAAATCAAAGCTTATTCCTCTGACAGCTTGCACTTCACCTAGATGAGTAAAAAATGAAGTTTTTATGTTTTTTACATCTAATATTTTCTTCTTCATATTCATCACCTAACCTTTTCTTAGTCTTGGATCTAAAGCATCTCTTAATCCATCACCCAAGAAATTAAACGCAAGCATTGTTATTGCGATTGCTGCTGAAGGGAAGAATAATTGATATGGATACGTTGTTAATCCGCTTAATGCATCATTTGCTAAAGTTCCCCATGAAGCTTTTGGAGCTGAAATACCAAGTCCAATAAAGCTTAAGAATGCTTCAGTAAATACAGCAGATGGAATCATCATCGTCATAGAAACAATGATTGGTCCCATTGCATTTGGAACTAAATGTCTAGAAATAATTTTCATTCTAGAAACACCAATAGTTCTAGCTGCAAGAACAAACTCTTGTTCTTTTAGTCCGAGGATTTGTCCACGAACAAGACGAGCCATACCTACCCAGTAAATACTACCTAATGCGATAATAATTGTACCAAGTCCTGCTCCACCTTTAAAGATAACAAAATACTTTCCAAAAATGGTGACATCAATTACTACTTCTTTTAATAAAACCATTAATAAAATAACATATAATACAAGTGGAATAGAGTTGATAATATCAACGAATCTCATCATATAATTATCTACATTTCCACCACTATAACCTGAAATACTACCGTAAAAAATACCAATAAAGAAGTTAACTAAAGTTGCTACAAATGCAACTGTCAATGAGATTCTAGCACCGAACATAACACGTGTTAACAAGTCACGCCCAAGCATATCAGTACCCCATAAGTAAGTTGAATTTGATACTTTATCGTGAATATATTTAGCTTCAACATTATTATAAGTTACAGTCATTTGTACATCTTCATATCCTTCAGGTCTTTCATCTACATCCATCAACTTATATGAAAAATTAACTATAATCATATTTCCACCAAATGTTACTTCAGAAATATGTTCTTCAACTTCTAACTGATCAATAATTGCTTGTGCTCCATCATCAAAATCAAGTGAAGTATATACTGGATTTACTATATCCGGATCACTAACAAAAATAATTGAAGTTAATGTTAAATCTTCACTATGAATATCAAATGTTTCACCTTCCATTAAAACATCATTAAAAGGACTATTTGGGTGAATATAAGTTAATTCAACTTCATCTTGAGATCCTTCATTTTTAAAATCTCTAAATGCTATCCCCCATTTTTCTGAATAAACAGAACCATAAAGAAGAGATGTATCTCCTAATGGATAGTTACCACTTTCTCCATCATCAAGTGTTAACTCGTATGATTTTGCATAGTAATAAATTTTATTAACTATATCTTTATAAACATAGTCAATACGTCCAAGTAATTTTCCTTTACTAGTTGTTTCTAAAACTCTATATTCTTTAGTTACATTAATATAGAACTCATCTTCAAGTTTATAAATCTCCAATGTCGGAGGTAAATTAGAATAATCTAATACTTGATCAGAATATTCATAAGGAGTAAAGAATGGTCCAAAAATACCAAACAAAATTACTATAATTACTCCTGCTAATCCAAACATTGATAATTTATTCTTTTTAAGTCTTCTCCACACATCTTGCCAGTAAGTTAGGCTTCGGCGTGTTGTTTCACTGTCTAATTTCTCTTCACGAGTTATAAATTTAAAATCGTTATTTGCCATTTTCCTAACCTCCTATCAATCCAATTTTATTCTAGGATCAATAAATGAATATGCAATATCTACTAACAATACCATAATAATATAGAAAATCGCGTAGAAAACAGTCATACCGATTATTACAGTATAATCTCTGTTTGTAACGCTTTCCACAAAGTATCCACCCATTCCTGGGAGAGCAAATATTTTTTCAATTACAAATGATCCTGTTAATATCGCTGCGACCATTGGCCCGATATATGTGATTACTGGAATTAAAGCATTTTTAAGCGCATGCTTGAAAATAACTTTAAATTCACTAAGTCCATTAGCTCTTGCAGTTCTTACATAATCTTGACGTAGAACTTCAAGCATACTAGATCTTGTTAAACGAGCAACAAAACTTAATGAATATCCAGATAGTGCAATAGTTGGTCCGATGTATGATAGTGGACTATTTAATCCACTCGTCGGCAACCATCCTAGCTGACTTGCAAAGAAGTAAATAATAAGTGTTGCGATAACAAAACTCGGAATTGTAACTCCAAGAGTTGCCAAAAATGTAACAGCATAGTCAATTGGACTATTCTGCTTAAGTGCTGAAACTATTCCTATTGGGACGCCCAAGGATACAATCAGTATCGTTGCTAGTGCTCCAATTTTAGCACTGGTTGGGAAACCGTTCTTAATCAAATCATTTACAGTAAAACCAAGGATTCTATAAGATGGCCCTAGATCAAAAGTAACTAAACCCTTCATATATTCTAAGTACTGAATAAATAAAGGTTCATCTAAATTATACTTTTCTTCTAAGGATCTTAAAATCTCATCTGGTACCTGACGTTCCCTTGTAAAGGGACCA
>JAOZRX010000123.1 GCA_029939945.1 Candidatus Izemoplasma sp.
TGAAATGAACCCAAGAGAGTAGATGTTATTAAAAAGACATCTACTTTTTTTTGTTTCTTCTTCGTTTTGTATTATAAAAAGTCATCCAGTCATGTACTAACTGTATGTATTCTTCTAAACTCGTGATATTATAATTATAGAGAGTCTCTTTCTTTAAACTAGAAAAGAAACTTTCTATAACTGCGTTATCTTTTGGGTTATGTGCACGGCTATGTGAAACAATAATGCCATGAGATTCACAGATTATTTTATACTCGGTTGAGAGATACTGAGAACCCCGATCTGAATGGAGGACTAGTCCATTCAGATCTTTTCTTTTGCTTATAGCTTCTTTTAATGTATCCATAACTAGTTTGTTTCGCATATGATTATATATTTTATAAGCTACCCAATCTCTTGTTTTTAAGTCTAGTATTACGCTTAAGTAAGCTTTTTTTCCATTTCTAACTAATTGTAAAGTTGAGATGTCTGTTACCCATCCTCTTTGATTAAAGTTACGTTGTAAATAATCATCTCTTACTTCCTCTTCAATATATTTTCTTTGATGATTTGGTACTAGATTCTTAATATATTTTGATATCACTCCGAACTTTCGCATTATTCTTGCTACTCTCTTGTGATTTATAACCATACCTAATTCATCTCTTAATTCATCTGTTATACGTCTATATCCATATGCTTTGAAGTTGTCGTCAAATACTTGCTTTATTATCATATAATCACTATAGTCTGGATCAATTGTGTTCCTATATTTGTAGTATGTTGATGTGCTAATTTCTAGTACTTCACACATTATTCTTATTCGGTAAATACCTCTATGCTTCTCGATAAAAGCTATTTTTTCTCTTGTTCTCCCCCCTCCAAGGATTCTAAAAACTTCTTTAAGATTTCATATTTTTCCTTGTAGTTGGTTTCTTCAGTTTCTCTTTTTCTTCCTTTTTTTCTTTTGCTTATAACTCCTTCATTTTTATAACTATAGATCCAATTGCTGATTGTACCACGTGGTATATTGTATTTCCTTGCTAAACGTCTAACCCCTATACCGTTATTAGTATTTTCATTAATAATCATTTGACGTATATTATCACCGTACTCTTCATATTTTTGTCCTTTTTTAGCCATAATAAAAAACACCTCCATACTATTATTATAGTACAAAGGTGTCTTTTTATTTAATGTCCACCAAATGGGGTTCACTTTA
>JAOZRX010000124.1 GCA_029939945.1 Candidatus Izemoplasma sp.
TACGGGGCATATTTGCAAACCGTTGTGTGCTAGCAGACAAACTCATACAATTAAGCTAAATTTTCTGCGAATAAAATAATTTAACAAATAGTTAATTCCCAATAATTGGGAATTATGCAAATATTTATTATTTTTGCACAAAAGATTTGTATTATGATTGAGTTACCTTATACGCTTGATAACATTAAGATTATACAGGAGTTCTTACGAAAAACAAAAGAGAGAATTTCAAATGGAGTAGAGATTATTTTTACGGCAAAGGCTAATTGTGAATTGCAAGATTTAATGCTCGAATATGAAATTACCGCAACTGATATTGAATATACTATCTTAAACCTCACATCTGAAAATTATTTTCGAGGAATAGACCCTTCAGGTGGTGGAGATTTCAATGTGTGTGCATTTTGTTCTTTTGTGGGAAAAGATGAGATTGAAATTTATTTAAAATATGGACTTGAAAAAGATGGGTTACAAATACTGATTTTTTCAAATCATATTCCTGATTTTCCAATGAATCAACCATTTAAAAATTAGAGACATGGAAGCAAAGAGAATTTTAACAAGAGAAAATGAACTTACGGTTGAGTTGCGAGAAACTGTAAAAAAAGAATTTTATGGATTTGAATTATCTTTCGAGGAGGTGTATTATTTGGACTATAAGGTTGATGAAGATACTGGAATAATTGATAAAAACGAGAAAGTAAAGCATTACACCAAAGACCAAATGAATCGTAACTTGAAAGCTTTAAAGAGTGCTTATATGATAGCAAAAGGTGCTGCATCTCCAGCCGAGATTATTAATTTCAGAACAAAATATCATATTGCGGCATCGACACTTAGCTTGATTTTAGGATTTAGTAAAAATACAATATCGAATATTGAAAATGAAGGTGTAACATCTTTACCAAGTGGAAGATTGATAAAAATGTGCTTAAGTAATAAGGATATAATGAATAAATATATAACGTTTTGTGATTCAATTGATAATCAAAAGAAACAAGAACTTTCAAATAGATTAATGCGATAGAATAAGAATGCCAGCACACAACAACAAATATACGGCATTTGGCAGATAGTACTAATAATGAAGATAGTTACACTAAATAAAGTTAGTCATAACTTGAAAAATAACGTGTTCCAAAATCCCAAACGCCGCATATTCAAACCGTTATTGCGCAATTTGAACTGAGAATCCAAAAC
>JAOZRX010000125.1 GCA_029939945.1 Candidatus Izemoplasma sp.
GAATGTTCTGGGAAAAGTTCCATATATATTTCACCCTTTACCTAAGTTTTCTATAATTTTATTATACAATATTCTTTGTTAAAATTACACATAGATTGACATGACTGTTATTTCGCTTTATAATTTCAGTAGTTAGGAGTGATTTTTTTGAGTATATGGTCATCAATAATCGCAGTTGTAGTAGGAGTTGCAATGGGACTTATTATTGTCTCAAGAAAAAATGTTGATTATAGTTCTATTCACGTAATCAATAAAGATGATTTTGTAAATAATATGCGTAAAGGACAGTTAATTGATGTTCGTACAGCTGATGAATTTAATCAAAACAAGATCAATGGAGCTCGTAATTTTAAAGCAAATCAAATAGCAACTAAGAATTCAAAATTAAGAAGAGATCAATCAACATATCTTTACTGCAGCAATGGTAAGAAAAGCTTTAAAATAGCCAAGAAATTGACTAAGCAAGGCTTTAGAAATATTTATGTATTAGAAGACGGATTTGAAAATTATTAAATAAAAAAGGAATCTCAAATTGAGATTCCTATTTTTTTACCTTATGAAAATTCCTCCAACTAATAGTGCTACTACAATCATTATTGCTGGGTGGACATTAAAGGTTGGTATAAACTCATTAAGCAGAGTAATACCTACTGCTGCTATTAGTATTCCAAAAACAATCCAAGTATTTGAATTACCAAAATTTACATTCGCTAAGAATGTTCTTCTTGAAATTGATAAAGCAACTCCTAAGATTAGTGCTACAACTATTGGTTTTGCTGCTTTTTGCATTCCTTTTACTACTGCAGTATCTTTATATTCAAGGAAAACATTAAATAAGACTAAAATTGCTATTGTGCTAGGTAATATTACTCCCATAAAGGCTATAAAAGCACCTAAATATCCAAATAAATCATATCCAATAATAAGACTCATTTTGGTTGCGATAGGTCCTGGTAATGTATCTCCCATTGCAAGATAATCAGCAAACTGTTCTTCTGTAACATAGCCATAATTATGAACAACTTCTTCTTCAATAAGTGGAATCATTGCTTGTCCTCCACCAAATCCAAATATTCCCGGTTTCACAAAAGCCCAAAATAATTCTAAATATTTATTCATATGTATTCCTCCTAATAATCGTTTTTCTATTCATTTAATTATTATAACATAATCAAACATTATAAACACTTTAGTTTTAAT
>JAOZRX010000126.1 GCA_029939945.1 Candidatus Izemoplasma sp.
CTGGTAATCATTATCTTCGTTATTACCTTATTCAAGCTGGTAACTCTGTTAAAAATCATATTCCACTTTATAATGATTACTATCATAAAAAGTTTAACGATGTTACCAATCATCAACACAAACGTGCACTCGCACTAACTTCTCGTAAACTTATTCGATTGATCTATGGATTAATGAGTAAAGGTCAACTATACAATAAGAATTACTAACTGTTGCCTATAATTCATAATCCGCCTAACTAAGTTAGGTTTCTTCTTTATGTCTAGTTTATCAAAAACTAGTCTTTTTTATTGCTTTTATCTCTTGACATACTTACCGGTTGCTTATAATGAATGAATATTTCTTTTAAGATACAAGAAATAACTCATCACTAACGATATTATTATTATTGATACTGAAATAACTGTAAGAAGCGGATTATAATGTCCTTCAACTAAGATGTAAGCATGACTGTATTGTGTATATGGTGAAATATATCCAAGTATATCAGAACTAAATATTGATTTTAAAGAATTTAGCACATATAGTCCAAAAGATAAAGCCATCGAGAAACTTAAAACACTACTTATCTTTCTTAATGAAACAGATATAACCATTCCAACACTCAGGAAAAACAGTTGGAACAAAGTCACAGTCGTTAATAGGATAATAATATTTGTTAATTCAAAAGCGTATCCCGAATTAAATAAATAGACTGATGCAATACTTGAAATCCAGATAAACAAATTAACAATTGTTAGGCTAGTAAATGCTGCTAAAAATTTAGTAATAATAATCTTACTTCTAGTTATCGGCTTAGTTAATAAAAAATCAGCAGTTAATTCTCGTTCTTCAACACTTAAAGTATGAAACCCATAATTAGAAGCTTGAATAGCAATTGGAATTTGTGCCATTGAAAAAGTAAGACCAAAATAACCTAAAACACTACTCATAGGAAGATTACTATTCATTCCAAATGCAGCTAAAAACTCAGGAGGAAACTCTTCCATAATTATATCAAACGCAGTAGTATCAGATGCTATCATTGGAAAAAATGCCATGTAGAACAAAATCCAAAATGAAATTGCTACACTCCATATAATAATTGATTTTTTATACCTCTTTAATTCAAATAAATATATATTCATCATCATCACCTACTCGTAATAATGCATAAAGATTTCTTCTAATGTTGGTTCTTCAATTAAAACATCACT
>JAOZRX010000127.1 GCA_029939945.1 Candidatus Izemoplasma sp.
TTATGGAATCAACAAGTATTTATCATTATCCAGTAATGAGATACTTCTTAGAACAGGGATATGAAGTAATAGTGGTTAATCCAAATCTAGTAAAGAAAAGCAGCACAACGTTTAGGAAAACAAAGACAGATAAACTAGATTGTATCAAAATAGCAGAAACATATTTCAAGGAAGAAATTAAAAGTAATTCAGCAAGAACAAATGATATATATTTCAATTTAATGGCAGCAAATAGACAATTCTTAAGTTTAGAAAAAGCCTTAACAGCTATCAAAAATAGATATACAAGATTATTAGATATCTGTGTGCCAGAGCATGAATTATATTATACAAACTCAACTGATAAATACAACAAGAAATATATTACTTTATTTCAATATCTTCCTCATAGTGAATATATTCAAAGAACAAGGATTGATCGTATCGCGAATATCTTAAATTTACCATTTAAACGAAATTACAATGCACGCTTTACAAAAGAAGCAATTAGGTTAAAGGGAATATCTAAGAACGCCTATCCAGGTGTTTCAAAACTAAGTTCTGAGGTTGAAAATTTAGGACAAATTATTTCAATCATGACTTACTTAATGAATGAGCACCAAAGAGCAAAAACTAAACTAATCACTTTGGGCAAACAAGCAAAAGAATATAAATACATAAATTCTATTCCGGGTATCGGTGAACAATCAGCTTCACAAGTAATCGCTGAATTGGGTGACATTTCAAGATTTAGAAACTATAAACAGATCAATGCATACTGTGGGTTAGAACCCTCAATCTATCAATCAGGTAAAGCCTTCTATAATGGTCGAATTACTAAATCAGGTAATGGTTTAGCTAGAAAAGTTCTTTACACTACAATCATGGGGATTATTAAATCCTCAAGATCATATTATCCTGAACACCCCATTAATGTATATTACACAAAGAAAAAAGAGAATAAATCTACTAAGGAAAGCGTGATAGCCACATCAACTAAACTTATTAGGATTATATTCTCTTTGTGTAAGAACGAACTTACTTTTATAAAGTAATAATATCACACTTTTTTAAAGTAGTCACTAATTGTGTGTTTTTAAGTATGTCAAATTATCAAATTAGTTACTCGAAAATACTATTTGACATTACTTAGAAAGTCACATTTAATATCTAATAGAATATGATTTTTAATATCTACTATAAAACTAAAATA
>JAOZRX010000128.1 GCA_029939945.1 Candidatus Izemoplasma sp.
CCAGTTTTTATCTCTGTCCATTACATAGTATCTTCCATGAACACTAGCTATTTTTCCATATTTTATAACTGCCATATGATTTTCTAAATCTTCAATATATGTTACTGCTGATTTTGGTGGTACATCTCTACCATCTAAAAAGGCATGAACATATGTTTCTTTAACACCATGCTCTTTAGACATATCAACTAATGTTTTAATATGTCTAATATGAGAATGAACTCCACCATCACTAAGTAATCCAAAGATATGTAATTTAGAATCATTTTCAATCGCATTATTAATAGCTTTTAAATAAGCTTTATTTTTTTGATAACTACCATCTTTAATGGCATTATTAAGTCTTGTTAATGATTGATAAACAATTCTACCTGCCCCAATATTCAAATGCCCTACTTCACTGTTACCCATTTGTCCTTCAGGAAGCCCCACATGCAGGCCGTGAGCGTTTAAATAGTTCATTGGGTATTCTTTCATTAATAAATCTAAGTTAGGAGTCTCAGCCATTTTTACAGCGTTTCCTACTTTATTATCACTAATTCCGAATCCATCCATAATCAATAACATTACTGGTTTTTTCATATAATCACCTCTACAGCGATAATTATACTACTATATTTTAATTAATCATAGGATAATACCTCTTGCGGTAGCGTTTTCATATTTTAACTAATGGGTTGAATTATAAAAAATATATTATATAATATAAATTGAAATGAGTTGATACTATGAAACAGTTAATGTTAGAAAAATTACTAACTTCTTTAAAAGATAATAAAGGTAAAGAAATATACAACTACACAATTCCAGATTTATGGAATTGTTTTGATTATCCTAAATCAAAGTTTATTAAAACACCAACTAACGAATTAATTGTTAATCCATATGATTTTTATAGTTCAGTTATAAAAGACTATATTTTACCAAACATAAAGGAAAATATTAATTATCAAGAAGCTTTATCAATGACTTCTAACAAAAAACACTCTAACTCTTATCGCGGAGGAGACTGGATTAAAGAAAGTGTAGTTTACTCTACAATGATTAGAACAAGTTCTGCTTGGGATAATGATCGTTCTGGGAAATTAGAAGACAAGAATATTTACGATATGTCAGAAACAGGTTCTTTTGTAAAGATGTTGTCACTTCTTCCTTTATTAAAGAAAATGGGTATTACTGTTGTTTATATG
>JAOZRX010000034.1 GCA_029939945.1 Candidatus Izemoplasma sp.
AGTTACGATATTATCAATATCCTTGAACAGAGAATCTTCTAGATATCTAGATAAATTTTTATATCTTAAAGCCTCCTTCAAGAATAAATACTAGCTTTTTTAAAAAAAGTAGTTTTAACACTTGCTTTTTACTTATTATATGGTAAAATTATACGTGCTTGAAATTCTAACAGATTGGAGGACTTAACTATGTCAAGAGAATGTTACGCAACTGGTAAGAAAAATATGAGTGGTAATAATAAATCACACTCGCTTCATACTACAAGAAGAAAGTGGAAAGCAAACCTTCAAAAGGTCAGAATTATTGAAGAAGATGGAACAATCAAAAAAGTATTAGTTTCAACTAGAGCTTTAAGAAGCGGGTTAGTAAAACGCGCATAACTTACTACTATCAGCCGATATATATCGGCTTTTTTTATACCTATTTTTATAAAAAAGCACTCATTTTTGAGTGCTTTTACATATCTTTTTCGTTTTGATGAATAACAAGTAGTAATCCTTCTTTAAAAGTTACTACTCCTTCTCCCTCATTCGAAATACATAAGGGATCATCAATATATAATTCAAAATTGTTTTTTTCATACAAGAAACCACTTAAAGTTAATCCTTCTACATCTTCCATTGCAAAGAAGGAAATATATTTATGTTTATTCTTGATTCGATGTCTTCCCGGATGAAGAGCATACATTTCAACGTCTTCAGTAATTATCGAAATACTACCTAGTCTCAGTAAGCTTAGATTAGCATATGAATGATCAAATCTCCCCCCCATTGCTCCATAAATAATTATTTTGTGATAATCCATTTCTAGAACCTCTTCTAGAGCTAAATATAAGTCAGTATAATCTTTTCTAGATCTATACTTTTTCGTCTCTACACAGTACTTCTCTATATCTTTATATTGAGCCTCAGTAACACTATCAAAATCACCTATTGCTAGGTCGACTTTCATATTATTACTCATTAAAAAGAAAGCACCTTGATCAACTCCAATTATAAACTCTTCAGGGTCTTCTCTATAAACTTCTTTTAAGTCATAATTTGGAGGCCCAGCAAATATCTTAACAATCATTTTAAAGACTCCATTCTAGATTGAGGATTATCACTACTAAAGACATAAGAACCTGCGACTAATACATTAGCTCCAGCGTCTTTACAAAATACAGCTGTTTTATCGTTAATCCCACCATCTACAACAATTAATAAATCTTTATTTAACTCTCTTCTCAAGGTATCTAGTGTTCTAATTTTATCTAGACTATTCTCCATAAAAGCTTGTCCGCCAAACCCTGGTTCAACACTCATTACAAGAACTTGGTCAATTAAAGGAATCAGATCTAATATAGATCCAACATCAGTGTTTGGTTTAATAGAAATACCAACTTTAGCACCATATTCTCTAATTAGATTAATAACTCCAATCGGGTCATTAGTTGCCTCGATATGAAAAGTAATTCTATCGCTTCCAGCATTAATAAATTCTTTTAAGTACTTAGCGGGATCACTTATCATTAAATGAGTATCTAGTACTTGCTTAGTATATCCTCTAAGCCCTTTGATAACGACGGGTCCTATCGAAATATTAGGTACAAAATGGCCATCCATCACATCAACATGAAGCCACTTTGCTTCTTTAACTTGTTCGATTGATTTCTGTAAATTACCGAAATCTGCGGATAGTATTGAAGGGGCAATTATCATAATATCACTTCCTATACATTGGTTTTTGACTCTTTATTTCTTCTAGTATCAATTTATAATTTCGATATCTTGAAGGCAAGATATTTCCATTTTCTAGTTCTTTTTTAACATTACATTTTGGTTCATCTAAATGAGCACATCCTCTAAACTTACATTCACTAGATAACTCAAAGAAGTCAACGAAGCAATCCGGAACATTTTCTTCCTTAATATCAAAGAAATCTAGTTTTGAAAATCCCGGAGTATCCGCAACAAGTCCACCAAATATTTCATACATTTCTGAATGTCTTGTTGTATGTTTTCCTCTACCTAGAGCTTTTGATATTTTATCAGTTTTTAAGTCTAGATTAATATCTAAAACATTCAATAAACTTGATTTTCCAGCTCCGGTTTGTCCTGCAAATATATTGATTTTATCTTTAAATAAATATTTAAATTCTTCAGTACCAGTTAAATCAATTGTACTTGTATATATTACTCGATAATACTTTTCATAATACTTCATCTTTTCTTTTAATTCTTTTAATTCCTCTTCATTCATTAAATCAGTTTTTGTAACTACTATTATTGGCGTTATATTTTCATGTTCAATCAGTAATAAAAAACGATCTAATAAGTTGAAACTAAAATCTGGTTCCTTACAACTATTAATAATAATTGTCTGATCAACATTAGCTAAAGGAGGGCGATTTAAGATATTTTTTCTTTCTAAAATCTCTTGAATGAATTTTTCATCAAATATTACTCTATCTCCTACTACTGGTGACTCATTAGTATGACGAAACTTCCCACGAGCTTTTAACTCATGAGAAATATTCGATTCGTCTCTCACGGTGTATAAACCACCGATTAATTTTGTTATTAGTCCTTTAATAATAAGTCCTCCTAAATTTGATACATTTTCATTGCTTCTTGTAGTGATATTTTTGTTAGTTTTCTTTTCGCAACATAAGCTCCTAGATAGAATAAAACTACGAAGATTATAAGTGAAAATCCTCCATGCCATAATTCTATCTTAAGTGGCATTAATATGCCGTAGAACTGTGCCATATAATAAGTCATCAAGTAGAACATTCCATAGGCAACTGGGATAGTTATCAAAAATACTCCAATTCCGTATATTAAGTATCCACCAATAATCATCTTATCTATCTCTTTATTATTATAACCCATAACTTTGAATAATGATATATTATAGAAATTATCTTCTATTGTCATAACTGTGAGAATATAGACAATAATACCCCCAATAATTATAGAAGCAAAAATCATTACATAAATCATGATATTGAACATACTTTGCATTTTTTCAGCTTGTTCTAGTATTGACTGTGTGCTAACTACTACTAAATAATCATCTTTACTCAATTCAGTACTAGAATAAACTGTATTTGAGTATGTAGAAGTATCGGTTAGTAGCAACGATAACTCTTCAATATTAATATAAGCTTTACTTCCTGAATATTCTTCAGTTACCCCTATTATTTCAACTATCTTTGATTCTTCTCCTACCTCAAGTAATAACTCATTTCCTACTTTTAATCCTGAAATTAAACTTAGTGAAGTCGTAATAACCAAGCCTTCTTCCAAATCATCAGTAATGTTATTACCTCTTTTATCAATTAATTGGTGAAGGTCTGAATTAGGATTTAATCCAACTAAATAAATATCTTCATCACCTAACACAGCACTTGGTAATTCGATTACTTTTTCTTGTGAACCTGTTGTTTCACAAGGATCTAAATAATCACAATATCCAATGTAGTTATGATTAGTATTATCATAATAATCGTAAAGCATTCGATCCATTACTCCAATCATTGAGAAACTAAGCAAGATTAGAAATGCTGCATAAAACATCCCGATTAAAAAGACAAAAAACTTAACCATGTTACGGTAAAGTAATAAATGTTGTAATTTTGATGTTATTTTTAGTTTTGCTAAGAAACGATGCATCTTCTTAGTTAAATAGTTAGAAGATGATGTAATTGGTGGATTTAGTAATACCACTGGCTTTTGATTTAAAATTCTTCTAATGATAATAAAACTTACTACAATCAAAAAGATAAAAGGTCCAACAACTGCCACAGCGAATGTATTTACTGTTTGAAAAACATCTTGACTAGGTAATAGATATATTGTCAAATAAAGTGTTTTCATTGGGTCTGCGCCTAAAACTCCAAGGAAATAACCTAGTATTATTGCTGGAAAAGACAAGATTGCAATAAAGAAAATATATGGAACTGTAATTTCAAAATTAGTATACCCCATTGATTTTAATATTCCAATTGCTCCTCTTTGTGATTGTAAAACCTTTGATACCATAATACCTACAATCAATAATGCAATGGAAGCAATAACAATACTAAGACCCATTGCTGTATCTCTTCCACCCTCTATTTCAGCATAAATTGCTCCACTTCTCAAGTTGTTAATCGTTAACAATATATTACTTACAAACGGTAAGTTATCATTATGTCTAAAGTCATCAATTACGTCTTTATCAAAATCTTTATCAGTATAGCCATCTCTAAATACTCCAGCTATTTCAAATTGATTCTTTTCGTTTAGACTTTCAAATTCTGAATCAATCAATAATCCCATAGTTTGTGTTTCATTATCAAAAATAAATGTATCTGAAAACATCGCTAAACTATAGTCAGGGAATAAAACAAATCCGCTAATTGTATAATCTTTTCCATCAAGTCTTAAAGTATCTAAAATACTTAACCCATTAGATAAAGCAAAAGCTTCAGTAATAGCAACTTCATCAGATGTAGTAGGTTTACTACCCGCTACAAAGAAACTTAAATTTATCTCACTACTATCTTTTAGAAATCTAACACGATTTGATTTTCCTTGAAAATTAAAATATACATCTTTTGACTCTCTTAATTCGATAGTAATATTATCATATTCATTTAATATAAGATCTAATCTGTTTTCAAGTAAATTGTAGTAACAGGTACTATCAATTTCTTTTAGTCCACTAATTGAAAAAGGTAACTCTATTACTGCTGGACAATTAGTTGTAATAAAGACAGCATCATCTTCTAAAATCATATCAAGCATTTGAATCGCAAATTCTTCTTGATTAGTTTCTTCAAAGTATTCTTCAGTTGGAGCGTAAATACCGCCAATCCCATAATCCATTGAAGTGTAAATAAAACTACTCAAGGTAATAATAACACCAAGTAATAGCAACTGGACATATTGTTTCTTTAATGTCCTATAGACATTCTTTAATAGCATCTTATCCCCAAGAAATCTCTGAAGCATTTAATTTGTTTTTATTTACAATTATTTCAACAACTTCTCCAGAGTTTAGTTTGATAATTCGATCAGCCATTGCTCCGATACTTGGATTATGTGTTATTAATACTACTGATGTTTTATATTTCTCATTTAGTTTTTGTAAGATACCTAAAATCTCTTTTGCCATTTCTTCATCTAGTGCCCCAGTTGGTTCATCACAAAACATTATTTTAGGGTTCTTAACTACAGCTCGCGCAATACTCACACGTTGTTGTTCTCCTCCACTTAATTGAAAAGGATATTTATCAGCTTGTGTTGAAAGTCCAACTTGTTCAAGTACTTCTTCAACAGTGAAAGGAAGTAGACTAACTTCTCTTCCTACTTCAACATTTTCTTTTACACTCAATGTTTGAAGTAGATTATATTGTTGAAAGATGAATCCTAAATTGTCTCTTCTAAATTTTGTTAGTTGTTTAGAGTTCATATCACTGATAACTGCTTCATCAATACTGATTTTACCACTCGTAGGATTATCTAGCCCACTAATGATATTAAGCATTGTACTTTTACCACTACCAGAAGGTCCGAGTAATACAATGAATTCTCCGTCCTTAATTTCTAAATCAACATTCTTAACAGCATGTGTTTCTACTTCACCAGTAAAATAAGTTTTTGTAACATTTTCTAATTTAATGCTCATCAATTCTTCCTCCTATCAAATATCCTTTAATTAATATATTTATTTTCTTCTTTATGTTTTTCATCATTTCTGTTTTTTTAATACTTCGATCATATAAAAATATCATTACTTCAAATGTTAAAACACTATATATCATTTCACTAAATTGTCTTGAATCGACTTCATATAGTATTTTCTTGTCAACTAATTGAGAAATATACTTTTCTATTTCTTTAATATATTTAAGATCTAACTCCACCATCTTCTTAAATCTCTCTGGATTTCTTTTAGCCATTTTAACACCTTGAACTACCATTTCACTTAAAATACCTCTTGAAATTTTAAGTAAAAATTTCATAGTAGTAAACAAATAATCTACAATTACTTCAGTAATGTTTTCTTCTACATTTAATATGTCTTTATACACTTCTATATTATCAACATAATTATCATATATTGATTCAATGAAGATATCTGTTTTGCTGGGGAAATAATTAAATATTGTTCCCTCAGCTATCCCGACTTTCTTAGCAATCATTTTTGTTGATGTATTCTCATATCCTACATCAAAAAAGAACGTCCTTGAGACATCTAATATCTTTTGTCTAATTCTTTCTTTTTCAATTTGTGAAATTCTCGCCATAAATTTCTCCCTATTAATATGAGTACACTTATATGAATACACTCATATTATATTACAATTTACTTAACAAGTCAAATAAAAACGCCTTACGAAGGCGTTAATTATTTTCTTTTTTCAACTCTATATAAAATTCAGCTAGTGTTTGTTTCATATAAGGTAGTGCATATAGCAATACTGCTGAGAAAGTAATTACGGATAAAATATACCATCCTAGAAATGACAATACTAATACCACAAATTCCATTTTATGTCCATTCATTATTTCTCTACTTTTTGTTATTGCTTCATTTCCTGTTAGATGATCAAATTCAGGGTCTTGTAAAATAAATGTCGTCATCGCGTAAGATGCCATTTTAATAATTCCTGGAATTACAAGTAATATCATCCAACAAACTATATAGATTATCATCAGTAATACTCCAATAAATGATCTTCCATATTCTTTTGCATTAAATACCGAGATTAAATCTCCTAGATCAGCTTCTCTTCCTTTTGCTATATTGTAATGAAATCTAGAGTAACCTACATGGATTGGAAGCAATAATAACGTTACTATCCCAAAGGTTCTAAATACTTTATTTATAAACTGAAGTGATGATCCCCCAGTAGCTATTTCAACTATGATTGTAGCAACTATTACAACTACCCAAAATTTACTTAAATTTTTCTTAGCTCTTTCTTTTAAAACTACTCGATTCATAAGTACCTCCTTAGATTTTTTTACTTCGAAGCTGCCCACAAGCAGCATCGATGTCTCCACCTTTTTCTCTTCTTAAAGTAGTATTTATTCCTCTACTTTTGAGTTTTAGATAAAAGGAATTCGCTCTTTCTTCGCTACTACCTTTTAAATTAAACTCCTTAACTTCATTATATCTTATTAAATTAACATAGCAATTAATACCCCGTAACAAATCAGACAACTCATTCGCATGTCTTAATTCATCATTGATATGTTCAAGTAAAATATATTCAAATGTAATTCTTCTATTTGTCTTTTCAACATACTCTTTAGAAGCCCTTATGACTTCTTCAATTGGATATACTTTATTGATTTTCATTAATTTAGTTCTAACTTCATTATTAGGAGCATGTAGACTTATCGCTAGATTAACTTGTTTAGTCTCATTACTGAATTTCTCAATCTTAGGTACAATTCCACTAGTTGATACAGTAATGTGTCTAGCGCCAATTTCAAGGCCATATGGAGAATTGATAATTTCGATAAATTTCATTGTTTCATCGTAGTTATCAAATGGTTCACCTATACCCATCACAACAACGTGACTTACTCTTTCTTTTGTAACCTCAGCTACTTTAATAACTTGCTCCACAATCTCATAGGCTTTTAAATCTCTTTTCTTCTTTTGTAATCCTGAAGCACAAAAAGAACAACCTATGTTACAACCAAGTTGAGTAGTTACACAAACACTATTACCGTAATCATGTCTCATTAGGACAGTTTCTATTAAATTATTATCTTCTAACTCAAATAAGAACTTTTCAGTACCATCTTTTGATATTTGATGGGAATTGATTCCCAAGTCTGAAAGCGTAAAGTTTTCAATCAAAAAAGATCGTAAAGTTTTACTTAAATTACTCATTAAAGAGAAGTCTCTGACTCCCTTTTTATAAATCCATTCAAACACTTGTCTAGCATTGAATTTCTTAAATTCAAAGCTAGTAAGCATTTCTTCTAATTCTGATAAAGTATAATCATATATTTTTTCCATAAAAATCACCTACATTATTATATCATTTATTTTGTTTGTTTTTTACAAATATACTTTTTATAAACTTCAATATAACCTTTCTAGTTGTTAACCAGAAAATATGGATTTTTCCTTTTAACATATTTTCAACTAAGAAAGGTGTTACTGTTTCTACTTTATTTCCTAATATATTTATTATTTTTAATGCGTCAGGAGATGCATCACTTAATAATAAGTCAGTAAAAACCATTCCAGGAGAAATTGTCCCTACGTATATATTCTTATATTCTTTTACTTCCTTATTACAAGCTCTACTAAAATATCTTAGAAGTCTTTTTGATGATCCATAAATTAAAGTACCTTCTATCATTCTATCATCGCTTCCAAGACCTTCCATATTATAAACAGCACCCTTACCAACTTGTTTCATAGTTTTAAGAGCAATACTTGTTCCCATAATCATTCCTGATACATTAATATCGATTACTTTTTTGATTTCTTCCTCTGTTAAATCAGAAACACCGGTTTGCTTATGACTTACTCCAGCGTTGTTTATCCAAATATCGATTTCCCCAAAATTACTAATCGCATTATCCTTAGCAATTTCTAAATCGTTATAAAATCTAACATCACATACGTATCCATTAAACTCACCAGTTAAATCTAATTTTGCTTTCTCAATACCATTAGTGTTGGTTCCAGTAAAAGAAACTTTATGACCTCTTTTCAAAAATTCAATTACTAACCCTTTTCCAATACCTCTGGTACCACCAGTTATAAATATGTGCATAACTTCACCTTCTCAATCATTATATTAATTCTTATAACTATTATATCAATATTATCAGTAAAAATGAAACTTAATAATAGTAAAAAAAGTTAACTCTTGTCGAGTTAACTTTATTTTGAATGTTTTTCTAAGTTAAATTGATTAACTTTATCTAATGCTTCTACCATTTTTTTTAATGCTCCATCGATATCAAAAAATGTAAATCCATAAAATACACCATGAGGCATTGACTTAACATCAATACTACATCTAACTAATACCCCATATTTAAGCTTTCTAATTCTATTATATTTTATTTCACCAATACTAATGAAAAGATCTTCATTAATTTCAAGTTCAAAACTCTTGTTATCACTAAATTTTGTTAAGGTAACAAATTTAAGAGCTTTTTCTGTAACGATTAAATATCCGTTTTCTCCTCTAAATTCAACATCTAGCATTGTTCCTTCATCTTCAACCTTTTGTCTTTTACTCTCAATATTTTTACTTACTCTACCTCGTAGCACATAAAGAAGAGCATAAACAAATACAAACATTGCAACACCAGCAATCATTGCAGTTAAGAAATCACTGAACAAGAAAAACAAAAAAGTAATTCCACCAAATATAACACTAAAAAACATTGTTAATCTTTTATCTAATCTTTTTCTAAACTCAATAAACTGATTTGCTTCAATAACTCTCATCTTTTTTCCTCCTAAAGGTTATAACTTATTACTAACATTATAGCAAAATATCTGTTTTTTTAAAAGAACACATTCGCAAAATAAAAAGAGGTTAATTAAATGATTCACAATTAACCTCTATATTTTGTATTCTATAACGATTTTTGTTCTTGAAAATCTGGTATATACTTTATCACTGTCAAAGCAAGTAATCCTAAAAGAATTTGTGTTAAATTACCTGGAATCGAAGTAATTGCAGCAACTATTCCAATTTGTTCTGGATCCGTTTCTCCAACTAATCCTAATAATAGCCATTGATATATGAAGTACCCTACAATTAAGATAGCTCCACCAACTAGTAATGCAATGATATTCTTCTTCAATGATTTCCCTTGTCCTTCTTTACTTTGAGCTAGCATTCCGATAACATACCCCATAATTAGTCTAGTAATCAAAGTTCCTGGCCACCAAAAAGTATAAAGAGAGAATATATCAAATAATGCAGCTCCAATACCACCCGCTAATGCCCCTATTTCTTTTCCAAATTTAAGTGCAATAATAAATGTCACTAATGTTCCTATATGAACATATCCACCCATTGATCCAGGTGTTGGAAATCCGATATATGTGGCAACTGTTACAAAAGCTATAAATACTGCGATTAATGTAATTTTTTGTGTACTTCTAGATTTCATTTTAAAGTCCTCCTTTTAATATCTGAATAAATGTATTATAATATATGTGTGTATCTTTTGATACATACAAAAAATATTATTTTGAGGTGGTCACATGGAAAAATTGAATATTCCTTTATACCAAAGACTCTATGAAGATATCAAATACAAAATAAGAAGAAACGAATACAAGAAAAACTCTAAACTAGAATCAATTAGATCTCTAGCTAAGAGACTAGACATCAGTACTACGACTGTTGAGAAGGCTTATAACCAGCTACTTATCGAAGGTTATATCACGAGTATCCCTAGAAGCGGATACATCGTATTAGCTGTTGATTTGCTTGAAAAATCAACACACAATCCTCTAGTTGATCCTATTATTACTCCTGCGTACCCTAATACTAAATTAACTAATGACCTTTTTGATATTAAAAATTACAAGGCAATTGTTAACAAAGTAATTAATTACGATTCAGACAAATTATATACTGAATGTGATCCTCGCGGGGAAGAGGAACTAAGAGAAGAAATAAGAAAATACGTTTTATCTGAAAGAGATGTAAAGTGTGATGTAAATCAGATTATTATTGGAGCAGGTATTCAAAATCTACTTCTTATTTTATTAAATATTACTGATAAAAAAAGTGTCGCTTATTTGAGTCCTGCATTCAAGAAAGCAATGAATGTATTTAAATCATATGGTTATACATTAAAACCAAGAAAAACAATAAAAGAAATTTCAAGAATAAAAGCTGATTATCTATATCTTTCTCCTTCAAATATCTATCCAACCGGAGAAGTAATTAAGATAAAAGAAAGAAACGACATCATTAAATGGAGCAAGCAAAATGATGCCTTCATTATAGAAGATGATTACAATTTCTTCCTTCGTTACAACAGCTATACTGTACCATCTATCCACAGCTACAGCAATGGAGAAAATGTTATTTACATGGGATCTTTTTCTAAAACATTCTTACCTTCAATGCGTTTAAGTTTTATGATACTTCCTGTTCCATTATATAACATCTACAAAAATAGATTCTCAGATTTTTCTCAAGGTGTATCAAAACTAGAACAACTAACTCTAGCTCGATTTATGAAAGAAGGATGTTTCAGAAGACATACTAAGAAACTATATAATTTATACAAAGAAAAAAACGAAGCAATTACTTCGTCTTTAATACGTCAAAATAAACATAATAATTTCTCAATTAGAGGAAATGATAGTAACTTACATGTCATTCTTGATTTTAAAACTAAATACTATCTTGACACATTCATTCGTAACTGTGATAGATACTCACTTGGATATGAAAAAATAAATGGATCAAACAGTGTAATATTCCCATATTCTGGAATTGAGACAAAGAATATTAAAAGATTAATAAAAGATCTATTTTATAATATGTAATACATTAAAAATGACAAGTCAATGACTTGTCATTTTATTTATCTAAGTACTGCGTTATGTTGTTTTTCAAGATATGCTAATATTTCTTTTGTTCTAGCATCTACATCACTAGTTTCAAGTGTTTTAGCAGGGTCACTAAATTCCATTCTTAATGCCAAAGATTTCTTATTTTTTCCTAAACTTTCCCCAATATATAAGTCAAATACGTTAATGCTTACAAGCATTCTTTTTCCAGCTTTTTGAATAGTATTTGTTAAGTCTTTTGCGACTACCTCTTTATCAACTACTATTGCAATATCTCTATATATACTTGGGAATTTATTTATTTCTTTTCCCTTTTTAAGTGGTCTTCTTAAGTTATACATTTTAAGAACATCAAGTTCAAAAACAAAAACATCTTTTAAATCGTTATCTTTTGCGTATTTAGGATGCAGTTTTCCAATGAAACCTACTGTCCCAGTTCGATCAACGATATATGCACTTTGGTGAGGATGTAAGTTTTTATAATCACTCATTTGCTTGAATTCTAAGTGTGATAACCCATGTTTTAGAAATAGTGATTCGAGTATTCCTTTAACAGTGAAAAAATCAACTACTTCTTTTTTCCCTTGCCATGCAACATTGGAAATTTCACCTGACAATGCTCCACAAAGTAATAATGTTTCATTATCTTTTTCATATTTCTTACCAAGTTCGAATAAGAATACATCGTTGTTCTTACGTGCATTATTATATTTAATTGCTTCAACTAATCCATTAAGTGGTGTATGAACTAAAGTACTACGATCTAAACTCATTGGCATTGCTACTTTAACTACTTCATCTTGAACTTTAGTAAAATCATAAACTTTTCTTTCATTAATTAATGCATAAGTTATTGCTTCATCAAGACCTAAAGAAGCCATTGTTTTTTTAATCAGTCTTCTAAATTCTTGATAATCTGTCAATCTACCTTGTGAAACTGTACTTGGTAATGTTAATGGTAGTTTATCATATCCTATTACTCTACCTACTTCTTCAATAATGTCTTGATATGTTACAACATCTTGTTTTCTTGACGGAACAAAAATCTTAAATGTTGTATTGGTTAATTCAAATCTAAAAGCAAGTTTAGTTAAAGTTTCTTTAATAATATCTAGTGATAAATCAATTCCTAGATAATGATTAATCTTTTCAAGTGATAAAGATACTTCAACATCATCTTTAAATGTATTATCAATTACACTAATTCCTTTAAGAACTTTGCCACCAGCATATTTAGAGAATAACTCTGCGGCCATATCTAAGGCTAAAATTGTTCTTTTAGGATCTACTTTTCTTTCAAAGCGAGCAGAAGCTTCACTCTTTAAATCAAGTCTTGATGATGTTCTTCTAATATGAACAGGTTCAAATACTGCACTTTCAAGTAAGATTGTAGTAGATTCATTATTAATCTCAGTATCGAATCCACCCATTACTCCACCTAGTGCTACTCCTGTTTTATCATTTGTTATTAAGATATCATCTTTTGTTAATACTCTTTCTTTTTCATCGAGAGTTACAAGTAATTCTTTTTCTTTTGCCATTCTAATAGTTATTGTATCTGAATTAAATAAATCATAATCAAAAGCATGAAGTGGTTGCCCAGTTTCAAGCATGACATAATTTGTTATATCTACAACGTTATTAATTGGTCTCATACCTGCAGCAATTAAACGTGCTTGCATATATAATGGACTTTCTTTAACTACTATATCTTTTATTACTCTAGCTGAATAAGCTGTGCAGTTTGGAGTATCTATTTTTATAACTACAGGATTAACTTCATCAATCTCAGTCACGTGAGGAGTATTTAAATGTATTTTTGTATCAAGGATAGCAGCTGTATCGTAAGCTAGTCCCATCATACTTAATAAATCAGCTCTGTTTGGTGTAATATCCAAAACCATAACTTCATCATCTAAAAACATTTCTTGTAAAGCGCTTTTCCCTACAACTGTATCTTCAGGTAAAACATGTATTCCTTCTTCGTTATGATATTTCTTATCTATTCCAAGTTCACTTAAACTACAAATCATCCCATTAGATTCAATATCTCTTATTGTTGATTTTTTTATTTTAAAATTACCTGGTAAAATAGCACCTGGTAAAGAAACAATTACCTTTTGTCCTGCTTCTACATTTGGTGCACCACATACTATTTGTGATAATTCTCCACCAATATCTACCTGGCATACACTAAGTTTATCCGCATTTGGATGTTTTTCTTTTTTAACAACATACCCAACTACTAAGTTAGATGCATCTACTAAGTTATAATACTCTTCAACCTCAGCACTATGAATGTTATATTTATCTGTTAATTCCTTGATGTTAACATTTACATCAACTAATTCTTTTAACCAATTTAATGATACTTTCATTTTTAGTCCTCCTTGAGAAATTCTATTATTCTCTCAATAACATCATTTCTAACAGCTTTATCAAAAAATAGGAAATGGCTTGAATCTACTGAATATCGAATTACTTCATTATCAATTGATTTTTCTAATAAATCGATTGATTTCTTTTTAACCATTTCATCTTTAAGTGTTTCAATTATCAATGTTTTAGTTTTTATCATTTTCAAATATCTTTTTGTGTAATGAAGATACATTTGAAGATGCCATATATGAATTTTAGCTACTCTTTGAAAACGAATAATAAATTCTTTAAAAAATATTTTTTGGATTCTAGTTAAGTTTTTTGAGAAAGACAAACTGTGTCCTAACCCATTTAAAAACTTACGATAATTTGGATTTTTAATAATCGGAGCAATAAGTACTAGTTTACTTACTCTTTCATTTCTAGCAGCGATAATCGCTGTTGTACAAGCTCCTAAACTGTATCCTATTAAGTATACGTTTTCAAAATCTTCATTAATCATTTCAGTTGTTTCATCGATAAATTCAATAAAATCTACAGTAGTTGATCTCGGAAAATAATTTCCTACAAATCCTCCTGGTAAGAAACCTGGATAATAAACAAAATATTTCTCATTCTTGGCTAGATGTTTATAAAGCGTTTTTAATTCAGCACCGTTTGTCCCAGCACCATTAATTATTAATACTAAGTCTTTTTTCACTATTTAAACTGTTTATTGAAACGGATGTCGTTAGTGTAAAAAGCACGAATATCGTTTAATCCATATTTGAGCATAGCAATTCTTTCTACTCCCATACCAAGTGCAAAACCTTGATATTTTTTAGAATCATAACCACTTGCTTCTAATACATTATCATTTACCATACCCGCTCCAAGAATTTCAATCCAGCCAGTTCCTTTACATACATTACAACCTTTACCATTACAATTATGACAACTTACATCAACCTCAACACTAGGTTCAGTGAATGGGAAGTAAGAAGGTCTTAATCTAATTTCTCTTTTTTCTCCAAATAATTTTTTAGCAAGAACTAATAAAGTTCCTTTTAAATCTGCCATTGTTGTAGTTTCATCAACAACTAATACTTCTATTTGCATGAATTGATGAGAATGTGTTGCATCATCATCATCTCTTCTAAATACTTTACCTGGGCAAATAATCTTAATAGGTCCCTTTTCCTTATTAGCTAGCATTGTACGCACTTGTACTGGGCTAGTATGTGTTCTTAATAGTGTGTCTTCAGTAATATAGAATGTATCCTGCATGTCTCTTGCTGGATGATCTTTTGGAAGATTTAATTTCTC
>JAOZRX010000129.1 GCA_029939945.1 Candidatus Izemoplasma sp.
TCCTAGCTGCTATTGCTGGATCAACAAAATGTCTTGTAGGTGAAGTTCTTACTGCCGTTTTAGATCGTAATTTAGGACTCCAAGCAGGTAAATCCTCTATAACATATAATTTCTCTAAGGCATCAATATAGCTTGTTATAGTATTAATATTAATTGTTTCATTATTCGACTTTAAGTCATTGAGCATTGTTCTGTATGTTGCTTGAGTACTTATATGTCTTGAAAACACTTTTAAAATATTTCTGGTTTTATTTGAATCTCTGTTTACTCCATCCACTGTTTTAATTTCGGAATTTGCTATAGATTCACAATACCCCGATATTTGTCTTATTGCTATATTTGTCTTTTTCCCAATACTATTTGGCCAACCACCCCTAACAAGAATTTTAGCAATATCTTCTATATCTAAATCTGTTTGTGCAGATATATCTTCTTCCCCTTTAAATAACTCTAACAAACTTATAGTTCCATTTGAGTCTCCCGACTCATATAAGGACATTGTTCTCATCAAAAGTCTTGATATTCTACCTGCGCCACTATGCATTATTTTACTTTCATCTACAATAGTTGAGCCAGTTAATATGAATAAACCCTCTGTACTTCTGTTATCAATGTCAAATCTAATAGCGTCCCATAGTTCAGGAGCAATTTGCCACTCATCTATTAATCTAGGACTATCTCCTCTTAATAAGATAGATGGTTTTGTTTTTGCCATCTGAATATTACTTTCTCTACTATCTTCATCATGCATAAATAATGAACTATTTGCTAATTGACTAGCTGAAGTTGTTTTACCACACCATTTTGGTCCGGCAATTAATACTCCTCCAAATGCTTCTAGTTCTTCTATTAAAACATCATCAATAATTCTCTTCATATATTTTTTCATTTTATCACCTACACATATTATAACACCAACATATAGTTAGCACAAGATATTTGGTTGAGTTGGACTATATTTATTAGCCGAGTTGGACTATTTTCATTAGTTGAGTTGGATGTACTGCTACGATTTTAATTTACAGAATACCAAAGATATACCGAAAACAATAGCTGATTATGTCAGTTACTTTAACAATGAAAGATTAGCTTATAAGCTAAAATACAAAACCCCAATTCAAGTAAAACATGAACTGGGATTTATCTAAGTGTATCATTTCG
>JAOZRX010000130.1 GCA_029939945.1 Candidatus Izemoplasma sp.
AAACAAAGTAAGACATTTTGAATAACTGAATCATGTTGATTTAATAGTGTTTTATCTAGATATCTAGAAGACTCCCTGTTCAAGGATATTGATAATATAGTAACTGGTGAGATTAATAGATGTAATTTCTGGTTCAAAAATTAAGTTTTATTATAGAAAACTAAGCAATACTAGTATAAGAGGATGGGACAACCTTGATAGCTCGATTAATTTGCGCACTATCGCGCGCACTACCTGAGAAGCCCCTACTTCAACAATGTCTATTGTAAGTAGTGGGAGTGTTCACTTAGAATCATACTCATAGAATAATAAGTAGCAATTAAAAGTGATACAACGAGTGAATTGATAGGATGGGAGAAAAAAATAGCGTTTTCTTTTCCCCTAACTACAATAAACTGAATTGTATCATGCAAATAAGGTGCCAAAAATGGGTACCTTATTTTTTGTTACCAGTTCCCATGGTGAAGCCCCTCCATCACCACGAAACCCCGCTTCCGTATACGGGTAAACTTCGGGGACTATATTCTCCATTCAATCTACACGTTTCCCGAGAATTTAGTAGTTTCTTTTACAATTTAAATATTCTCATTTAAAATAATATAGTGTTACAAATGAAACACATGTTGCATTTGTAACAGTGGTATGATATTATAGATTTTAGTTAATATGAAAGATATAACTATGTATATTTGTAACAGCAATTTAAAATCTATATGAGTTAGATTGGAGGATAATATGAATGAAAACAAACAAGTATTAAGAAGTAGAGAGTGGATTTTTGAAGCTTTGATGAAACTGATGCAGAAAAATGCTTTTAATGATATTTCTATAAGTGATATTACATCAAAAGCAGGTGTAGCAAGGCTAACTTTCTATAGAAATTATAGTTCAAAAGAGGATATTATTATTCATGAAGGACGTAAAATATATGAGAAATTAATGAAAGATATAAATGCAACAGTTTTTGAAGATAATATTATATATAACTCAATAAGAAAAATAATTTCAGTTTTTAATGATTATGCTGATTTATTTAAATTGCTCTTACGAGACAATTTAGATTATCTAATTATGCAATCGTTTGAGATTGAGATTTCTAATATACTAAAGAGCATATTTGGGGTAGACAATACAGACAAGTATAAAG
>JAOZRX010000035.1 GCA_029939945.1 Candidatus Izemoplasma sp.
CTTGCTCCAAGCAAGTGACCAGTCATTGATTTTGTGCTCGAAATACTAAGTTGTTTGGCATGTTCTCCAAATGCTTTTTTTATAGCCAAAGTCTCAGTTTTATCATTAAGTGGCGTTGAAGTTCCATGAGCATTAATATAGTCAACTTCATAAGCTGAAACCTTACCATCTTTTAATGCCATATCCATACATTTTTTAGCTCCATTCCCACCAGGATCTGGGCTAGTAATATGTGATGCATCACATGTTGCTCCGTATCCAACAATTTCACCATAAATTGTAGCGCCACGTTCTATTGCACGAGAGTATTCTTCTAATACCAAAGTACCAGCACCTTCACCCATAACGAATCCACTTCGTTCTTTATCAAATGGTCTACTAGCAACCTTTGGATCTTGAGATTTACTTAGAGCATGCATTACATTAAATCCACCAAGTCCTAAAGGAATAACACTTGCTTCAGCACCACCAGTAATTGCTACTTCAAGATAACCATCTCTAATTGCTCTAAAAGCATCTCCAATAGAATTAGTTGCACTTGCGCAAGCAGTAACAGTAGATGTTGCCATACCATGAACACCATATTCAATTGCGATATTTCCAGCTGCTAAATTTATAATAGCACTAGGAATAAAGAAAGGACTTATTCTGTCGTATCCTCTTGTCTTTGCTTTATCTTCTTGGTTAGCTATTGTTTCAAGTCCACCAATACCACTTCCATAATATACTCCTATTTGATCCATATCTTCTTTATCTAAATCTAACTTAGAATCAATTATTGCCTCTTTTGTAGCTATAAGAGCTAACTGAACAAATCGATCTAATCTTTTTATTTGTTTTCTTCCGAAAAATCCTTCGAAATCAAAATCTTTAATTTCTCCAGCTATTTTTACATCTAGTTCACTTGTATCAAAACGTTTAACAAAATCAATACCATTAACACCTTTTTTTGCATTTTCCCACATATCAAAAACATTATTTCCTATCGGGCTTATAGCACCGAGTCCAGTAACAACTACTCTTCTTCTCATTAAACCATTCCTCCACTCAGTTTCAAATCACTTCTACATTCCCTAATTATATCATTAACTATATTTTCTACATAATCTAACTTTTCAATTAAATATGCTTTTGCTCCTGTAAAGATTAATCCGTTATTATCACCACTTGTACTATTACCAAGTTGTTCAGTTATACAATAAGGGATTCCTTTCTTTTTACATGAGATTAAACAATCAACACAATAATGTAATTTTAGATTATGTTTATCCAATGTTTTTGTTAGAAAATTTTTAACTGCTCTTCCAGGTAACCCAGCTGGGCTTTTTACAGTTACAATATCATTTTCCTCAGAATTAATAATCATTTGTTTATATGAATCGTCAACATCACATTCATGAGTTGCGATAAACCTTGTAGCTATTTGAACACCATCAGCTCCAACTTTTAACATGTCTGCCATGTCGTGTCCATCATGTATTCCTCCACCAGCAATAATTGGAATATGGATTTTATATTTGTCTTCAAAAACTTTTACGACTTCTTTTGTATCCATAACTATTTTTTCAAGACTTTCATAATCTCCAGATGCCATTTGCTCTTTAGAAAATCCTAAATGACCTCCTGCGAGTGGTCCTTCACAAACGATAAATGCTGGCATATATTTATATCTGCGATCCCAACTCTTTAACATAATTCTTGCAGCTCTTCCACTCGATATAATAAATGCACCTTTAACATTGCTTCCACCTAAATATTCAGGTAAATCTAAAGGAAGTCCTGCACCACTTACAATAAAATCAATATCTTGTTTTGCTAAGAATCTAGCATAATCAGGATAATTACTTCCAGCATGCATTAAATTAACACCTAAAATTCCATTCTTATTTGCTAGTCTTGATTTCTTGATCTCTATCTTTAATTCTTTTTTATTCTCACCAATTGGATCTTTTCTAAAATTCTTATTTAAAAAACCTGGTTGTGCAGCACTAATCGTAGCAACTATACCACTATTCATGCATGCACTAGCTAACTTGTTTAAACTAATTCTAATACCCATACCACCTTGTATAATTGGAAATTTAACTTCTTTACCATTAATAATCAACGGTTTTAAATTCATTAAATCATTCCACCGTTAACACTAATTACTTGTCCGGTAATATACTGTGCTTTTTTACTAGCTAAGAATAATACTGCGCTTGCTACATCCTCTGCAGTTCCAAATTTATTAAGGGGTATTTGTTTTAAGTATTGTGCTCTAACATCTTCTGATAATGCTTCAGTCATTTTAGTTTCAATAAATCCTGGAGCAACAGCATTACATGTTACACTTCGACTTCCAAATTCTTTAGCTAACGACTTTGTAAGTCCAATAATTCCTGCTTTACTAGCAACATAATTAGCTTGTCCTGCGTTCCCCATTATCCCTACAACACTAGCTATATTTACTATTTTACCAGTTCTATTTTTTAACATATGTCTTGTTACACTTTTACACATATTCCATGTTCCTTTAAGATTAACATTGATCACACTATCAAATTCATCTTCGCTCATTCTCATCATCAAATTATCTCTTGTTATTCCTGAGTTATTTACAAGAATATCAACTTTACCAAAAGTTTTAATTGCTGTGTCAACTATATTTTTTGCTTCTTCTAATATTGAAACATCACCTTTAACAGCAATAGCTTTTCCACCTAAGTTTTCAATATGAGTTATTAAATCAATTGCAAGTTCTTCTTCAAATAAATAATTGATTACAACATTAGCTTTTCTAGTAGCAAATTGTAAACAAATTTCCCTACCTATTCCTGTGTTACCTCCAGTAACAATAACTGTTTGATCTTTAAAAGATCCCATATTATTCCTCCTTTAAGAAATTCAACAATTTCTTCAATGTATTCATATCTTCAACATTGTAAATGTCTAATTTTCTATTTATCTTTTTAACAAAACTACATAATGTTTTTTTTGGACCTATTTCAATAAATGTAGTAGCCCCTTCTTGAAGTAACTTTTCAATCATTTGATAGAATAATACACTACTTGTTATTTGATTTACCATACTATTTTTTATATCTGATTTGTAAAAATCACCTGTAACATTAAGTAGTAATTTCCCAGTTGGTTCATTTAGAGATACACTATCTAAATACTCTTCTAATTTAATGCTTGCATCCTTCATTAAATCAGTGTGAAATGGTCCACTTGTATTTAGTAAAATCGCTCTTTTCGCTCCTGCTTTAAGAGCTTCTTCGTTTACCTCTAAAACTGTTTTTTCATCTCCAGAAATCACTAATTGACCATATGTGTTGTAATTAGCAATTTTGACATACCCATTTGCCTCTTTTACAAGTCTTTCTAATATTGTAGCATCAAGACCTAAAATTGCGCTCATTTTCCCAGGTACTACTAAAGAAGTTTCAGACATGAACTTCCCTCTTTTAACTAAAATATTTAATCCAGTTTCAAAATCAAAAACATTAGTATTAAGTAATGCTCCATATTCACCAAGTGATAATCCAATATTATAATTAGCTTCAATGTTATAACTTTTTAATACTTCTAATATTGCACTATATATTGTAAACATTGCTACTTGTGTGTAAAGAGTATCATTTAATAATTCTTCATTATTAAACATAATATCTTTTATACTATATCCTAAAATTGAATCAGCTTTATCAAAGACTATTTTAGCTTCTTCAAAGTTACCGTATAATTCTTTTCCCATCCCAACATATTGTGATCCTTGTCCTGAAAACATAAATACAGTTTTCACTATAATGTTCCTTTATTTACACGACTATTTATAAAGATATCATCAAGTATCTTTTGTACGCTTCTTATATTCTTAACTAATCCAGCACTTTGGCCAGCCATAATACTACCGTTTTCCATGTCCCCTTCAAATACTGCTTTTCTTAAAGAACCCAGAGTTAATAACTCAAGTTCTTCTAATCCAATATCTCCATATTTAGTCATTTCTAAATATTTTTTAGACATTTTGTTTTTTAATACACGAACAGGTGCTCCTGTATTTCTACCAGTAACTACTGTATCTGTATCTTTAGCTTTAACAACTCTCAACTTGTAGTTTTCATGAATCGGACATTCTTCACTCGCAAGTAATACTGTCCCAAGTTGAACTCCTTTAGCACCAAGTACAAAAGCAGCATCAAGTCCTCTAGAATCTGCGATACCTCCAGCAGCAATAACTGGAATATCAACAGCGTCACATACTTGAGGTACTAATGTAAAAGTCGTAATTTGCCCAATATGTCCTCCCGCTTCAGTACCTTCAACAACTAGAGCATCCGCTCCACTTCTAGCAAGTCTTTTAGCAAAAGCAACACTAGGAACAACAGGAATAACAATTATTCCTGCTTTTTTCCATTTTTCCATATAAATACCAGGATTGCCTGCCCCTGTAGTAATAACTTTTACGCCTTCTTCAATAACCATATCACTAATTTCTTCAGCATATGGACTCATCAACATAATGTTTACTCCAAAAGGTTTATCAGTTAAAGCCTGTGTTTTTCTTATTTCATCTCTTACTCTATCTGTGTCCCATCCACCTGCTCCAATTAACCCAAGTCCACCTGCATTACTTACAGCCGAAGCTAAAACATGAGTAGCAATATTTGCCATCCCACCTTGTATAATTGGATATTTAATATTTAATAATTTTCTAATATCTTCCATTTTGCCCCTCCTAAAGTTGTATTAGTGCTCCACCCCAAGTTAATCCTCCACCAAAGGCTACAGTAATAAACTTGTCTCCTTTTTTCAAATACTTAGTTTTTAAAGCTTCATCTATTGCTAGTGGAACACTAGCTGCAGATGTATTACCATATTTTCCAATATTTAAAAACATTTTATCCATACTGAATTTTAAGTCTTTCGCTGCTTTTTTAATTATTCTTTCATTAGCTTGATGAGCAACTATATAGTCTAAATCTTCTAATTCTATATTATTTCTAACAAGTAAATCTTTAACTGTCCTAGGTAAAATACGTGTAGCAAATTTAAATACTTCACTACCTTTCATATGGATATGATCCTGCTGACTAACTGCATTTAATAATGGATCCTTAATATCAACATTTTTACAGATTAGTAAATCATCAACATCACCTTTAGAACCACATATTACATCTTGAATTCCGTTATGTTCACTTTTAGATATAACCATAGCTCCTGCTGCATCACCAAATAGCACACAAGTATTTCTATCTCGCCAATCAGTTAGTCTTGTCAAAGTTTCTGCTCCTACAATTAATGCAGTATTATAAGCTCCACTTTTAATCATTTTATCTGCAATATTCATAACATATAAAAATCCACTACATGCAGCGTTAACATCAAATGTCATAACTTCACGTAAGTTTAATCTTGATTGTAATAGTTGTGCAACACCTGGAAAATGATTATCCGGAGTAACTGTAGCAACTATTACTAAATCTATATCTGCAACATCAATTTTTGCATCTTCGATTGCTAAAATTGAAGCCTTTTCAGCTAAATCAATAGTTTCTTCAGTTGTTACCATATGTCTTTCTCTAATACCTGTTCTAGAATAAATCCATTCATCATTTGTTTCCACGAATTGTTTTAAATCATCATTTGTCATCATTTTTTCTGGAACATAGCTTCCTGTCCCAATTATATTTGTATAAATCATTGTTTCACTCTCCTAAAGATTATCGTAATTGAATCGTTGGAAAAATCCGAATTCTCGATATTTATCCATTCTACTTTCCCTTAATTCTTCCCCAGTTAATTTTCTTAAGCTGTATAATTCTTCTAAAATTGCTTTTTTAGTATTTTTAAAAGTTAAAGTTTTGTCAAAATGAGCCCCGCCAAGTGGTTCTTTTACAATACGATCAATTATTCCAAACTCTTCTAAATCATAACTTGTTAATTTCATAACCTCAGCTGCTTTACTTGCTAAAGATGCATCTTTCCATAAAATTGTTGCATACCCTTCAGGACTCAAAATTGAATAAATTGCATTTTCAAGCATGATTACTTTATTAGTAACACCAAGAGCTAATGCTCCTCCGCTTCCACCTTCTCCAATAATAACAGCGATAGTTGGAACTGTAAAATTACTCATTTCAAGAAGATTTCTAGCTATAGCCTCTCCTTGTCCTCTTTCTTCTGCTTCTAATCCAGGATAAGCTCCAGGTGTATCAATCAATGTAATAATTGGCCTTCTAAATTTTTCAGCTTGTTTCATTAATCTTAAAGCTTTTCTGTATCCCTCAGGATGAGGCATAGCGAAATTTCTTTCCAAATTTTCATCTAAACTTTTTCCTTTTTGTTGGGCTATAATGGTAACAACATTGCCATTAATTGTCCCGATACCTCCAATTATTGATTTATCATCACGAAATAATCTATCACCACGAAGTTCAATAAAATCATCGCATAAGTAGTTGATAAATTCTTTTGAAGTTGGTCTTAACTGATGTCTTGCGAGTAATACTCTATCCCATGATGTTAGATTAATCATTGATTCTTGTTTGTAGTTATCAATTTCTAATTTTAATTTACTTGTTATTTCTTTATTCCCAAGTTCATCAATCTTACTTTCTAATTCACGAACTTTTCTCTCTTTATCTAGAATATTCATTATCGAATCCTCCTATGTAAAATTAGGAGTTTTGATAAAGTATCTTTTAAATCATTTCTATTCACAACTTTATCAATGAAGCCTTTTTTTTCAAGAAATTCAGAACGTTGAAATCCTTCAGGTAACTTTTGATTTATTGTTTGTTCAATTACTCTAGGACCGGCAAATCCTACTAAAGCATTTGGTTCTGCTAAAATAATATCTCCTAAAGTTGCAAAACTAGCAGTAACTCCACCAGTTGTAGGATTAGTTAATACACTAATATATAATAATCCCATCTTTGAATGTCTTAATACTCCTTGGCTAGTTTTAGCCATTTGCATTAAACTGAAAATACCTTCTTGCATTCTAGCTCCACCACTTGCGGTGAAAATAATTATTGGTAGTTTTTTATACATTGCATATTCAAAACTCTTCGTAACTTTTTCTCCAACCACACTTCCCATACTACCCATTAGGAAGTAACTATCCATTATCCCGATAACTGTTGGTACTCCGTTTATTTCTGCATACCCATAAATATATGCTTCATCTAAATTTGTTTTCGCTTTATAATCACTGATTTTTTCTTCATAACCATCTTGAAATAATGGATTTAATGTAATATACCCATGACCTTTTTCAACAAAAGTCCCTGAATCTACTGTGATTTTTAATCGATCAATTGCTCTAACTCTAAAATGTTCTCCACAATTTTTACATATGAATTTGTTATCAACAGTATTTTTCATATTTACTGTTTCTTTACATGTTGGACATTTTTCATATAATCCTTTTGGCACATCAATTTTAGAAGATGTTATTTTGCTTTTTGTACGAGCTATTTTAAATTTACTTTTAAGAGAACGTCTATTCTCAAAAGTTTTTACTAAATTATTCATATTGATCATATCCTAATAAAGCATCAATTGTTCTAGGAATAAATCCCGTATCAAATGATCCTTTAATATACTCAGAGTTATTTAATATCATATAACAAAAATCTTGATTTGTTTTAACTCCATCAATTACTAATTCTTCTAGTGTTGCTCGCATCTTCATAATAGCTTCTTTTCTCGTCTTTGCATGAACAATTACTTTACCTAACATTGAATCGTAAAATGGTGGAATTTGATATCCTGTATAAATGAAACTATCAAATCTAATACCATGTCCACTAGGCACATGTAATAACCCTATTTTCCCTGGACTTGGTCTAAAATCGAATTTAGGATCTTCAGCATTAATGCGGCATTCAATACTATGGCCTCTCAATACTACATCCTCTTGTTTTATACTTAGTTCAAGTCCTGCAGCTATATTGATTTGTTCTTTAATTATATCAATTCCTGTGACCATTTCGGTTACAGGATGTTCTACTTGCACTCTTGTATTCATCTCTATAAAGTAAAAATGTCCATCACTTAAAAGAAACTCAATAGTACCAGCGTTTTCGTAATTTACGCTTTTACTAGCCATTATTGCAGCTTCACCCATTTCTTGTCTTAAATTATCATCAATTAGACTAGGTGCTTCTTCAATAACTTTTTGATTTCTTCTTTGGATTGAACAATCTCTTTCACCTAAATGAATTACATTTCCATACTTATCAGCTAATATTTGAAACTCAATATGTTTTGGATTAAGAATATATTTTTCTAAATACATAGTTCCATCACCAAAAGCATTAACAGCTTCAGACTTCGCAGTCTCATAAGCATTGTTAAATTCATCAATATTATAAGCGACACGCATTCCACGTCCGCCTCCACCAGCACTTGCTTTTATTAAAACAGGGAACCCAATCTCAAGGGCTAAAGTTTTAGCTTCGTTTATGTTCGCGAGTGCACTTTTACTTCCTGGTACAACCGGAACACCTGTTGCAATCATAATTTCTCTAGCTTTAGATTTATTTCCCATTTTGTCTATTACACTACCACTCGGACCAATAAAACGGATTCCACATTCAGCACATAAATTTGAGAAGCTACTATTTTCACTTAAAAACCCAAATCCTGGATGAATTGCTTCTACGCCTTTACTAATAGCAGCAGTTATTATATTTTCCATATTTAAATATGATTCAACACTTTTAGCTCCACCAACACAAACTGCTTCATCAGCAATTTGAACATGTAGACTATCTTTATCAGCAATAGAATATATCGCTACAGTTTCTATACCCATCTGTTTACAAGCTCGAATTATTCTAACTGCGATTTCACCTCTGTTAGCTATTAAAATCTTTTGAAACATTACTCTTTGATTTCAAGTACAACTTGATCAAATTCAACCATAGTTGTATCCTTTGCATTAATCTTCATAATGGTTCCATTTACAGGTGATGTTATTTCATTCATAACTTTCATAGCTTCTACAATAAAAAGGACATCTCCTTTATTTACTTTTTGATTTACTCTAACAAAAGGTTCACTATCCGGAGATGGTGATTGATAAAAAGTGCCTACTAGAGGCGCTTTTACTAAATAATTAGTGTTGTGTTCTTCAGTTGTTCCCTTATCGCCTTCCTCTTTCACATGAGTTGTATCGGTGAAAGAGGCTATTGGCGAATGAGAAGGGGTTGAAAAAAATTTATTATCTTCTTTTTCTAATTTAATAGAAAAATCTTTATCATTTATCTCTAACTTATGAATTTTTGAATCTTCAAATTCCTTCATAAGATTTCTTATCTGTCTAAAGTCCATAATTGTTCCCTCCAATTCATATCCGTTAAGTACCTAGCTTAACAAAAAAACAAGTAAAGATTTTCAATTGAAAATCTTTACAGTTGTCCCTCAATAAATTCAACAATTTGTTGAACAGTTTTAAAAGTTTGAGCAATATCGTCGCTTACTTTTATTTCAAATTCATCTTCGATTGCCATTACCAATTCAACAGCATCAAGTGAATCTGCACCTAAATCATCATTAATATCAGCTTCAAGTGTAACTTGACTTGCTTCTACTCCTAATTCATCTACTATAATTTGTTGTAGTTTATCAAATACCATTATAATTCCTCCTTTATAATAAATTTATTCTATTTTAACCTTATAATTAAGGCTTGTCAAATTATTTTGATGTTCAAAGCATCATTTTCATTTTCATATTTATGAGGACTCATATGTAATTTGGTAACGTATGCGAGAGTACACATACAACACTACCAATATTTTTATGAAATCTCCAATTAAATATGGAGTAAAAATGGCTAAAGAACCTACTAAAGTAGTATTTGTTAAGTATGAAATATATGAAGCTCCAAACATATATAACATAGCATTGGACACTACTAAAATACCAAAAATATATAAATAATTCTTATTTAGAAACTTTATGTTTTTCATAACTCCAATAAAAAACACTACAAAAATAAAACCAATAATGAATCCTCCACTTCCAGATAAAATTACAGAAATTCCTCCTCTATAATTTGCAAATACAGGCAATCCAATAGCTCCCATTAAAACATATATAACCATACTTATACTTCCAAGCTTTGGTCCAAGCAATAATCCCGCTAAAAATACGAAGATAGTTTGCAAAGAAATTGCTGGAATATTTCCAATCGGAATTGAAATTCCTGCAGTAGCCGCCATTAGAGCTGGGAATATAGCAACTAAGGAAATTTCCCTAATACTTAAATTCATTTAATATAATTCCTCAAGACTTATTTCATTCAAACTCATATATTTAATCTTCCCATCATTTTCTAAGATTAAGTTCCCATTTTTATGAATTCCCTTAATTAAGTATGTTTTCTTGTTATTTGTTATATTTTTACCAATAACTACTGAATATCCAATATACTCTTTGAATATTTTATTAAAATCTATTTTTACTACATCATTATAACTCTGGATAAATATATTTAATATCTTGTCTAGGTCTCTAGATTTGTTCGTTTCATTCTTAATTGAAGTTGCTTTTTTATTCAGTCCTTTAAAATCTTGTTGATTTACATTGATTCCAACACCAACTACAAGATATTTAATATCTAAACTGCCGTAACTTTCAATTAAAATGCCACAAATCTTTTTATCTTCCACTAAAATATCATTTGGATACTTAATTTCACTTTTTATTCTAAATCCTCTTAAAAGTCTAATAATTGCCACTGAGGTGTTGGCAATATATTTAAAAATTTCCATTCTAGTAACATCATCTTTAATAAGAAAACTAAAATAAAGATTCCCCTTTTCACTAATCCATAAATGATTGCTTCTCCCTCGACCATTTGTTTGTTCCTCTGATACTACTATAGTTCCATTAGCCAAAGATTTTGAGTTTACTTTTAGAAAATCATTAGTTGATTCTATTGATTTAAATCTTAATATTTTTTCACCTATCACAATTATTGTCACCTCCTAAAGGAATAAAATAATCATACAAAAATTTATTTTGAATGTCAAATGAAAATACACTCATACAAAGGGTTACATACATGATGAATGGCTTTATCAGCGTGTTTCTATTTTTTTATATTCCAGAAAAAAACGAGTGAAATTCACTCGTATTTTATAATTTACCTGCTTTTGCTTTTTTAACACCTTTTTTAAGTTCTTGTTCAGCTTGAAAGAAATCAACACTACGTCTTTTGTTTTCTTCGATACGTAAATTTCTAACATCGTTAAGATGTTTTAGTGCAGCTTCTTTGTTTAAGCCGATTTGTGCTTCTTGTGCAATAACGTTAACAAGGTTGTTTTGGTGTTCCACTATTCCATTAATTACAACTGTAAACATTTCTATTTCTCCGGTAACCATTTTAACATATCCAACATCAATAGAACTAATAATTGGAATATGATCTTTCATAATTGCAAATTCACCATTCATTTCAGATGTAATAACTACATAATCAACTTCTTCATTATATAGTTCTCCACGAGGTGTAACAACACTAATTTTCATTGGAACTCCTCCTTTATTTCATTGATTCTGCTTTTTTAATTACATCATCAATACTACCTACAAGACGGAATGCATCTTCTGGTAAATGGTCGTATTTTCCTTCTAAGATTTCTTTGAATCCTTTGATTGTTTCTTTAACTGGTACATATGATCCTTTTTGTCCAGTAAATTGTTCAGCAACATGAAAATTTTGAGATAAGAATAATCTAACTCTTCTAGCTCGATGAACTACAAGTTTATCTTCTTCACTTAACTCATCCATTCCTAAAATTGCGATAATATCTAATAATTCATTATATCTTTGAATTGTTCTTTGAATTTCACGAGCAATATCGTAATGTTCTTGTCCTACAATTTCAGGTGCTAAAGCACGTGATGTAGAATCTAGAGGATCTACTGCTGGGTAGATACCTTCTTCACTTATTTTACGAGATAAGTTTGTTGTCGCATCTAAATGAGTAAACGTTGTTGCTGGTGCTGGATCTGTATAATCATCTGCTGGTACATATACTGCTTGAATTGAAGTGATAGATCCATCTTTGGTTGAAGTAATACGTTCTTGTAATTTACCCATTTCTGTAGCTAAAGTTGGTTGATACCCTACAGCACTTGGCATACGGCCAAGTAAGGCAGATACTTCACTTCCCGCTTGAGTAAAACGAAAAATATTATCAATAAAGAATAAAACATCTTGATGTTCTTCATCTCTAAAATATTCAGCCATTGTAAGACCAGTTAATCCAACTCTCATTCGGGCACCTGGTGGTTCATTCATTTGTCCGAATACCATCGCAGTTTTTTTAATAACTCCTGATTCAGTCATTTCAAAATATAAGTCATTTCCTTCTCTTGTTCTCTCTCCAACACCGGCGAATACACTAATACCACCATGTTCTTGAGCGATGTTGTTAATTAGTTCTTGGATTAATACTGTTTTACCTACTCCAGCACCACCAAATAAACCAATCTTACCACCTTTAATATATGGAGCAAGTAAGTCTACAACTTTAATTCCAGTTTCAAGAATTTCAATTTCACTACTTAATTCATCTAATTTAGGTGCAGGACGATGAATTGGACTTTTCTTAATACCTTTCGACACTTCTTTTTTTCCATCAATTAACTCGCCTAAAACGTTAAAAATTCTTCCTAGAGTTTCTGGCCCTACTGGAACACTTATTGGAGCACCTGTATCTAAAACTTCCATCCCTCTTACTACACCATCACTTGAATCCATAGCGATAGTACGAACAATATTATTTCCTAGATGTAAAGATACTTCTAATGTAAGGTTAACAGGAACACCATTATTATTTTCAGCTTTAATATTACAAGTTAAAGCATGGTTTATTTCTGGTAATTCATCAGGAAATTTAACATCTATTACAGGCCCCATTACTTGAACTATTTTTCCTTTATTCATGATTTTCCTCCTTTAGTTAACCGCATTAGCTCCACCAATGATGTCAGTTAACTCAATTGTTATCGCAGCTTGACGAGCACGGTTATAATGAAGTTGAAGTGTACCAATTACATCTTCTGCATTATCTGTGGCGCTTTTCATTGCTGTCATTCTAGAAGCATGTTCGCTTGCTTTTGCTTCTAAGATTAATCCATATAATGTGTTTTCAACATACATTGGTATCAAATGATCGATTATCATTTGTGGACTTGGTTCATAATTATATATAAGTTTAATACCATTATCTTTTTCTTCATTTGGATTATGTCGGTTTAATATTGGAAGTATTTGAGTGTATTTTACTTCTTGAGTAATTGTATTTATAAAGTGATTGTAGAATACGATAATACTATCAATTTTTCCACTTAAATAATCTTGTTGGAATACTTCAGTTATTTTATTAAAATCAATAAATTGAATATCATCTCGAACATTTATTGGTTCTTCATTAAGTAATTCATACTTCATTCTTTTAGCATAACTGAATGCTTTAAATCCAATTGTAGCCACAACAAATTCATCTTGTGATATATGGTGTCTTGCGATATGTGCACTAAATGCTTTAAAGATACTTGAATTGTATGGGCCAGCCAACCCGCGATCACTCGAAACTAGGATATAACAAATCTTTCCTACTTCACGATCTTCAAGCATCGGATGACTTATCAAATCATCGCCTTCTAATAATATATTATCAATCATATCTCTAAGACGATACATTAAAGGTCTAAAACCTTTAATTGCTCGTTCAGCTTTTTTTAGTTTAGAGGCACTAACCATATGCATCGCTTTAGTAATTTGAGCAGTCTTTTTTGTTGCTTTGATTCTTGATTTTATTTCTCTCATCGATGCCATTTTAACACCACCTTAAATGAATATTTTTTTAAACCTTGCAATGACTTCATCAATCTTTTGAACATTTGGTAATTCTTCTGTTTTAACTATTTCAGCAAACAGTTTTTTACCTTCTTCATCTGCTGAGAAAAAGTCGTGAAGTTCAGATTCAAAACGTTTGATATCTACTAGTTCAATACTGTCCAAATGTCCATGAGTTAATGCAAAAATACTAATAACTTGTTTTTCTACATCAACTGTTGCATGTAATCCTTGTTTTAAGATTTCTACCGTTCTTTTACCACGTTCTAATCTTGCTTTTGTAGCGTCGTCTAAGTCACTACCAAACTGAGTAAATGCTTCTAACTCTCGGTATGCAGCTAAGTCTAAGCGTAATGTTCCTGATACTTTTTTAATTGCCTTAATTTGTGCACTACCACCAACACGTGAAACTGAAAGTCCAGCGTTAATCGCAGGTCTTACACCACTATGGAATAAATCACTTTGCAAGAAGATTTGTCCATCAGTAATACTAATAACATTTGTTGGGATATAAGCACTAATATCTCCGGCTTGTGTTTCAATAATTGGTAAGGCAGTAATACTTCCTCCACCAAGTTCATCGTTTAATTTTGCAGCTCTTTCTAGTAATCTTGAATGTAAGTAGAATACATCTCCAGGATATGCTTCTCTACCTGGTGGTCTGCGAAGTAATAAACTTAACTCACGATAAGCAATAGCATGTTTTGTTAAATCATCATAAATTATTAATACATCTTTTCCAGCAAACATATATTCTTCAGCCATTGTAACTCCTGTATATGGAGATAAATATAATAGTGGAGAAGGTTCACTTGCTGATGCACTTACGATAATTGTATAATCCATTGCTCCATGTTGTTTAAGTGTTTCAAATACAGTAGCTACTGTACTTTCTTTTTGTCCAATTGCTACATAAATACAAATAACATCTTTACCTTTTTGGTTAATTATTGTATCTACTGTTATTGCTGTTTTACCAGTTTGTCTGTCCCCAATAATTAATTCTCTTTGTCCACGACCAATCGGAACTAAAGCATCTAATACTTTAATACCTGTTTGTAATGGTTGGTTAACTGATTTACGGCTCATAAC
>JAOZRX010000011.1:0-28459 GCA_029939945.1 Candidatus Izemoplasma sp.
GATTGTTTAATAGATTTAGATAATATTGAATTTAAGTTAAAATTTTTACTAGGAGGAAAATAATGAATAATGCTGATGAAAAAAGAACTAACTTGATTACTTATTTTGCACTAATTTCTACAGGACCAATGTATTTTATTATTTCCCAGATTCTATACTTTGGGGTTGATATTATAGTTGATAATACTAGTTACTTTATTTTTCTAATAGGACTTGGAACATCATTACTAGTTTCTGCGATTATTATTAAAAATGCTTATAATAATGAAGATGACGATAGATCAAGAACTATAATATATTTATCTATCTCTCACTTACCTGTGTTGTTTGGGTTTTTTTACTGGATGCTTTTTGCATTTGAATTAATTTAATTATTGAATATATATATTATGATTTTAAGTTAGGAGATGATTTTCTGATGTTGTTGATTACACAATTAAAAGTTAAAATTGATATTTTGGATAATGATCTTCCAAATATCATAGCTAAGAAATTAAGGATTGATTCTGGAAAAATTATTGATTTTTCAATAATTAGAAGATCAATAGACGCAAGGAAAAAAGATAATATCCTATTTGTATATAATCTAAAAGTTAATGTCAAGGACGAGTTATATATTCTTAGTAAAAAGATAAAGAATGTTTCTTCATTTATTGAACAGAATAATGAATTAGATTATTCAAATGTAAAGTTTAACAAGGATAAGAAAATAGCCATTATAGGTTTCGGACCTGCAGGGATGTTTTCTGCTTTAAAATTATCATCAATTGGAATTAACGTTACTGTATTTGAACGTGGTGAAGAAGTTGATAAGAGAATTGAATCAATAAAAAGATTTGAAGAAAAAGGTATCTTAAATACTGAATCAAATATTCAATTTGGAGAAGGTGGAGCAGGAACTTATTCTGATGGTAAACTAACTAATAGAAAAAAAGATGTCAGGGGTAAATGGCTCTTTGAAGAACTTGTAAAAGCTGGAGCACCAGAAGAAATCTTATATGTTCATAATCCGCATATTGGAACTGATAAATTAATTAAGGTTGTTAAGAACATTAGACTAAAGATAATTAGTAATGGATCAACTGTTAATTTTAATTCTAGAGTATCAAATATAGAGCAAAGTGATAAAGGATTAGAACTTACAGTTAATAATAAGTTACAGTATTTTGATTATGTTATTTTAGCAATTGGACATAGTTCAAGAGATACAATTGAAATGTTATATAATAACTCAATTGATATTCAATCAAAACCTTTTGCTGTTGGATTTAGAATAGAACATAAACAACTTACGATAAACAAAGCACAGTTTGGATCTAATTATAATAATGAAAGATTAGGAGCTGCTGAATATAAACTCACTAATCAAACAAAGAATAGTAAAGGTGTATATACATTTTGTATGTGCCCTGGAGGGTATGTAGTACCGTCTTCTTCAGAAGAAGGTATGTTAGCTGTTAACGGAATGAGTGAATATAAAAGAGATAATGATAATGCTAATAGTGCTTTACTTGTAACTGTTAATGAGGATGATTTTCTAAGCAAACATCCTTTAGCTGGAATTGAGTTTCAGCGTAATCTTGAAAGAAAAGCATATCTGCTAGGCGGTAGTAATTATTATGCCCCAATCCAAACAGTTGATGATTTTATTAATGATAAGGTAACAAAAAAACTAGGTTCTGTAATACCTAGTTATCCAATTGGTTATAAATTTGCTAATTTAAGATCTTTATTTTCAGATGATATAAATGAAGCATTCATTGAGTCATTTCCAAAACTTGGAAATAAACTTAAAGGATTTAATCAAGCAGATGCAATTTTAACTGGTGTAGAATCAAGATCATCTTCTCCAGTTAGAATAACAAGAGATAAAGACAATTTAGAAAGTATCAGTTTACCAAACCTTTACCCTACAGGTGAAGGAGCTGGATATGCTGGCGGCATTGTTTCTGCTGCAATTGATGGAATTCGTGTTGCTGAAAAAATAATGGATAAATTAAGCTGAAATAATTTAAAGAGGAGAAAAAAATGTTAGAAAATTATAATACAGATGTAGAATATATCGCTCAACATTTTGAAAAGAAAGCAATTAAGAAACTTAAAATAGAATCATTAATTAATTTGTCTATTAAGTTGAATGAATTTGAGAATGCTGAAATCGAGAGATTGATGTTAAATCTTAAGAGTATCTTAAGAAAGATATTAGACAATGAACCTAAACAATACCGTATATATAGAAAAGAATTTGAGAATTTAAAAAAGATTGTAATTGAAGAATATGGATATTACCAAAAAGGATCAATAATTGAGAAACATATTGGATTAGGATTAGTATTCGGAATTGCTATAGGAGCTTCACTAGCTTCAACAGGTCCTTCATTTTTAGGGGTAGGAATAGCAATTGGAATAGTGATTGGATCTGCAATCGGTACTAGAAAAGAAAAAGAAGAGGAAGCAGCAGGTAATCTTTATTAAAATATCAAAAAGGCCAAATTAATTTTGGCCTTTTTGATATAAAACACGTTAATATAATTAGATAAAGAATACTAGAATTAAAGATATACCATATAAAATCAAGAAAGCACCTACTACTCTATTCAAAGTTATTTCATTAATTTTATTAGCTTTTCTACTTGAGATATTTGCACCAATGAATGCTGCAATACAAGTTATAATTAATGGAAGAAGTATTGTTCCACTTATCGCAATATGTGTCGCTGCTCCAACAAATGCTACTCCTGTCATTATGAAGACACTTGTTCCTACACCTTTTTTAAGATTATATCCTAGTAGCATTGTAAGCACAGCTAACATTGATAATCCACCACCAGATCCAAAGAATCCACTAATCATTCCGATAACTGCTCCCCACAATATTGTTTGAGTAATGATCCATTTTCCTTTTTTCATTTCACCATTTTTACTTCTATTCTTAACAGGGTAGATAATAAATCTTAATCCTAAAAAGAAAACAAAAATATTTATAGTAGTATTTAAGGTAATAGGATTTGTAAAAGAAGATAAATAACTAGCTAAGATAGTAAATGAGATTACACTTACAGCCATAATAGATCCATTCTTCAAATCAATATTCTTATTTTTATAATATGTTGTTGCACTAGTAGCAGAAGCAAGCACATCACTTGCAAGAGCAATACCTATTGCAGTGTATGGATCCATTCCTAACATAGTCGCAAATAAAGGAGCAATAATAGTCGCAGCACTTAGTCCAACTAATCCTGTTGCTATTCCGGCTAATAATCCACCAATTATGTAAACTAGTATTTCCATAAAGTATTCCTCCATAAGTTGTATTACATTTATTATACTACTTATCTAGTTGTCTGCAAATATGTTATAATAAATTAACAATAATTGATATCAATATTAAAAATTTAATGAGGTGTGAATATGTTTGCAAAAATGAGAAGAATTAATAAAGCTATGAACGTAGAAGATACAATGAAATTACTAGAAAAATGTCAAGAAGGTGTGCTCGGAACAATAGGAATAAATGGATATCCTCACACTATTCCTCTAAATTATGTTTATTATAAAGGCAAAATTTATTTTCATAGTGCAATTGAAGGATATAAGTTATTGAATATTTCGAAAAACCCAAATGTTTCCTTCACTGTATTTGATAATGTTTTAATAATTGAAGAAAAATTCACTACTAATTATCAGAGTGTTATAGTTTATGGAAAAGCAAAAATTATTCCTGGGAATGTAGAAATACTCATGGAACTTATTAAAAAATATTCCAGCAGCTTCTTGAATGAGGGTATCAAATACGTAGAAAAAGATTTTGATTCTACTGTTTTAGTGGAAATAACCATAGAACATATGACGGGTAAAGAAAGCAAAAAATAGAACCACTTAAAAAAGACTAGAATAATAAATCTAGTCTTTTTATTGCTAAAATTTAAATTTCTTTAATAAGAATATTCCAACTCCACCAGTAACAACTGTGAAACCAGATATAATGTATACATAAATAGGCCATCCATCTTTTTCTTGAACATCATCACTATCTGAAGGTATTTCAATAGTTATAGTAAATTCAGTAATTTCAGAATCAATTTTACCATCCAACTTAGCAATTACTTGAACTGTAGTAGTTCCATCAATTGTAAGGGGACCTGTATATAGAGTAGATACTTCATTTACATTATCATTTAATGAATAGTAAATTTCAACATCTGGAGTATCATGAGTTAATTCTAGTGTAACAATTTCTGTATAAGTATTTTCAGTGTGTGAAAGTGTAACTTCACTTAATTGTTCACCACTCATTGTTCCAAAAGTATATAATACCCAATCAGAATCAACTGCTCCTCCAGATGGATCATATGTAAAACTAAATCTAACTAAATCATTTTCAGATAACCCAGTTACAATATATTCAGGTAATCCAGAATCAACATTATTATCTATTCGATAATTTTGTTGTGGACCTCCATTTACACTAATATGGATATCAGCCCACACTGCTGTATTTGTCATTGTAATTGTTAAATCACTTCCATCTTCAACATAGCTAACATTAACTTCTGGAGAGAAAATTGTGTAAGTATTTTCAACTACTTCAGAATTTCCAAGTCCAACTTTTGTTGCCATTGCTTTAACTGTTTTTGTTGAATTAATAAGTAACGGACCTGTGTAAATAGGTGATGTAGAAGTCGGTGTATCTCCATTTGTAGTATATCTAATAACTGTATCATCAATTGTTGATGTAAGAGTTAATGTTTGTAATTCATGATAAGTTCCTTCTTCAATACTAAATATTGGTGAAGCCATTGGTTCAAGTATTAGATACTCTTTTACAATAATATCTGAATCTATAAATCCATCTCTTACAGCTAAGATTGAAAGTGTTGTTGTTTCAGTAATTACTAAAGCATCACTATAAACTAAACTACTTTCAGTTGGTACTGAACCATCTAATGTGTAATATATTATCGCATCATTTGTTGTTGTAACAATCTCAACACTTAAATCATATGAGTAAGTACCTGAATCAACACTAACTATTGGATTACTTACATCTGAATCAATTACATATGCTTCAGACATAACTGATGAATTTAATAATTCAGTACTAGTAGAAATTGCTTTTACTTCAATTGAATCATCTATTGTAATTGGAGAAGTATATAATATTGAATCAGTAGTTGGTTTTGTACCATCCATTGTGTAATAAATATCTGCACCACTTGTTTCAGAAGTTAGTACTAAATTTAAAGTTTCAGGATATTGCCCTGAACTATAATTAAAGACTGGATTTTCAGTTCTTTCACCTGGCATTAATAAATTTGCAGTATAAGGATTCCATCCAGAACCTATAATAACAAACCATCCTGTACTTGAAATACAGTTTTGTTGAATCATACGCCAATAATTATTATTTGTTCCATTAACACTATATGGTAATCCACCTGTCATACTTCCTGCATCAGCCATTTTTTTAGCGATTTCAGATAGAATTTCATCACCCTTATCAGAGTTTCCTAAAGCGTAATACGCTCCAGCCATAAAAGTAGAACCTTCAAGCCAAACATCAGCTCCAAGTGTTCCTCCACCCCACGCTGGATCACCTGGCGCGTCATCACTTTGCCAATCAAAATCATATCCAGTTAAAGTATCTCCAAAATCATTATATTCTACTGTATATACATATCTAGGATATTCTAAAGAACCAATTCCAGTATCTGGATGTCCTGTTGCTTCTTCAATATATGTAATTGCATCTTCATATTCAACACCTAGAGCTAGTACAGCCCAAGGATTAACATCAAGAGGAACAAAAGGATCTACTAATCCTGTATCATTTTTAAATCCACCATAAAATCGATTATTTACATCATCCCAAACAACATCAGTTAAGAAAGACATAACTCCACTTGCTGCTGTTTCATACTCTGTTTTTTTACTTGGAGTTGTATCAGCGAAATATAATAAAGTAGGATATAAATTTATGTTATGTTCAGTACTAGTCCATACTTCATCTATCCATGCACCACCAGGACTATCCCAAGTAGTTTGTCCTCCAGCTATTCCACCATTGCTTCTTTGAAATTGAATACTATAGTCTAGTGCATCAATTGCCATTTGATGGTATGTAACTGTATCTCCTGTTAGAGCTTCATAATTTCTAACTGCGACTGCTACCCAAGTTATTGGTCCAATATGCTTTCTAAGTTCAGCACCCCAATAACCATTATACCAATATGAATTTACCCAAGATCCATCATCTGCTTGTAAATTTTGAAGGGTTGTTAAAACTAGTTCAGCTCTTTCAATATCACCATAAACCATAAAGGCAATCGCAGCAACAGCTTGATCATATATGTATGCTTCAGTTATTGGTGAGTTTGGAGCAGAAAAATCTTCAAAACTATCTACAAGACCAGATATAGTTCCATCATCTAGTGTTGCTGAATCTTGTTGAGAAACAAGCCAACTATATGCGTCATCTATCTCACTTGTTAATAAAGGATTAATCTCTGGAGTACTTATTTCAGAGCTACTAAACCCTGCCAAGAAGAATCCTAATAATACTATAATACCGATTAAAGATATTCTTTTACTCATTAATAAATTCATAATATACCTCATTCTTATATTTGTCTTCAGTATTACTATACCATGATTTTTATAAAAACGAAAACCCTTTCGTAAATTATATTTAAGTCATTAAAAAAGTTAGTAAACACTAGTAGTGTCTACTAACTTTATTCAATATATTATAGTAATTAAGAATACTTTTACTAACTCTAATGTACTAGATAATCTGATATTTCATCTGTACCTACATACTCTTCTATTACCTCGTTATCTGAGATTAATAGTAGCGAAGGTATTGCATCTACCATTATCCCTTCAACATCTATTGAAGATGTATTAATGAAGTAGATAGGTAAGTAATCATCTTCTATTGCATAATCTAAGATTTCAATATTAACTTCTTCACAGAAATCACAAGTATCATTGTATGCATATACTAAGTACTCTGTTTCTTCTTGTCCTAATACTTTATCCCACGTTTCAAGATGAATAAACTCATCAAATATTGATGGATTTGTTACATCAGGATTATCAGGGTCTATCGGATCAGTTGGCTCAACTGGATCAACTGTTACTTCAGGATAATAGATATCTCTACTTTCACCAATTTGAACTTGTTTTAAAACTGTTTCTGGATCAAGAATACTTGAGACCATAACGTATTTACTTGAAATTGTATATATATAATCACTAATTAATTTTGATTTATAAACATATGTATCATAACTATTTGTTTCACTATGTTCTACTCTAGCTCTTTCAGTTATTTCACCATTTTCTAAATCTAGATTAATAACTAATACACCAGTATGATAACTCCAGTTATAATTATCTTCTCCTGAATAATCATTTAAAGTATAAGGTAATGCGATTATTCCTTTTGAAACTGATATTAGTAAATCTTTATGGTTGTAAACTGTTGATGTCCACATGTAACTATTGTTATTATATGGATAAACAATTTCACTTGCTACAACAGCATTTGATTTATCACTAATATCATACAAAGAAATTTTTAATCCTTGTGTTCCACCATCTTCATCACCATAGCCAATACCTAAAATATGATTACTACCAATAGGTTGAAGGTAATCACTAAATCCTGGTATTTCTAATTCTGATAATTTAGTAGGATTCAATGGATCACTTAAATCAATTACATAAAATGGATCAGTTCTTAAGAAAGTAACTACATAAGCATAATCACCACTGAATCTTGTAGCTTGAACACTTTCGCCTTCTTTACCAAGATTTTCTAATGTTGATACAACATTTAAATCTTCATCTAATATCATTAATCGGTTATTTATATCTGTTTCACTATTCCACCACCACCAATTATTAGTAGTAGTAACAATACGAACATTTCCGTTATATTCATCCATTGAAAATTGATCAAGAGTAACACCTGGAACTTCTCCATCTGCCACATAATCAACTAAACCATTATCGATAGATATTTTAATAATAGATGTAGTTATTTCATAAGGATTCTCAGTAATTTCAATTTCTTCATCACTATCTAACGCAACTTCAATATCTAACATAATTGCTTCGTTATAATCCCATTTAGTACCAGTAAGATAGATGTTCTCTGTAGATACATATAAATTATATCCACCTTCACCAAGAATAACCTCAGTTGAAACATCTTGTGTTTCTAAATCAATTCCATAAAAAGTTGTAAAATTAACAGGATTTGTACCATCAATATATACTATATCTTCATAAGATAATTCTGTTTCTTCATCATTAATCATATATGAAGGTATATAAGTATCGATTGAAAAATCGTAATCTTCATATTCATCCAAATAAAATGGAATGTATTCATTAGTTACAAAATATAAATCATCATTTATTTTTCTAGAACCAACAAAGTATCCACTCAATTTATACGTATTTAATATTTCAAAATCATCTTTTGAATATTCAAGTATTTGAGTATATGAATGACTTTCATAATATGAACACTGGTCGTAATACACTTCTACATCATCAGTATCTCCAGAGTCTCCTGTTTCTCTAGTTTCATCAGGAGTTACAGTCTTACTTTCATAAGTTCCATTACAATAATATGTGTAATAGTTACCTACAACTAATAATCTATCATCATCAACATACATACCACTAAAGTAAAAGTAGCTGTTTTCTGTCTCGAGACTATCAAAAGATATTTCTTTAACCAACTCAAGAGCTTCATATTCGTCATCAACTGTATACGCTAAAACTATTTGAATTTTATTGTAGTTTTGGATATAGATATACTTACCATCAGTAAGTACATTATCCATTTCATCAACACCATCAACTTGGTTATTGGTTTCTGAATAATCATCGCTACCTTTTGATGTGTTTTCATCACTTGTAGCAGTTGGAGCTCCATCTAGAGTATCCATTTCCATATCTACACTAAGAGCATTCCATCCAAATTGTTGGTTTAATAGATTTTGATTATCATTAAAATATCTAAATAACTCTACAATTTCATCACTCGATGTGAATATTCCTTCAAGTTCTATATCCTCTACACATACTCCGTTTTCTAAACTCCATCCTGTATTACATTCTTCTATTTTAGTGTTTTTACATCCTGCTAGGAGTAAAACACTAACTAATATAATAAGAAACTTTTTCATAAAATCCTCCTTTATACTTCGCTATTTAGTAAAAATATACTTGTCAATTTTATTCTACATCTATTTATAAAAAAAAGCACTCTTTCATTTTAAAGTGCATAAACTAATAGGTAAGTTACATTGATATCAAATTAAATGACAATGTTTTTCACTTTTTAGGAAAATATAATAGAAATCATAAAATTAAGAGTTATTCTTAACGTTAAAATAACTCTTAATTGGAAATATAGATATATGATGTTATCATAAAGTATAAGGCAACAGTAATAGGGTGATAATATGGAAATTGAATATGAGTTATTAAAAATCTATGGTGAAGATGATAAATTAAAGGAAGAAGCATTAGTTGAGATGCAAGAACATATTGATTCTAATTATTTTGAGATTCCTGAAATACAGGAATTATGCAAGAAATTTGATGTTGTTATTTTCTATGAAGAAAGTAGTGATGATGGTAATAGTGAGATTACTTTAATAAATAATAAAGGAAGACTTATTTCTTCTAATAAATGCTCACTAGATAATATCATTCATACAAGAGAAGAAATTCAGGAAAAAGATTTAACTGAAGTATTTAACAAAAAAGAAATGAAACTAATTGAGAAGAACTTAAAAGAATTCAATATTAGCATAGAAGAATTTATTGAAGAGAATATTGATGAATTTTTATATGATTTATATGAGAATAGGAAGACTTCAGTTATAAAGAACATTAGTAAATACTACAAATTATAAAGTCACTTATGGGGCTTTATTTTTTTAATGTCCATTTTAGCAAATTTAGATCTAGATAACTTCAACATCTGGTTGTCAAATAATTGTAATATTCATGTTATAATTATTTTAGAGATTCAATTATGAAAAAAAGGAGAAAAATATGAATATACAATTATTCAAGGATAAGTATCAAAAATTTAATTTAGAAGATAAAAAATTAAATGAAAATATTGAGACTATTCTCGATTTTGAAAAATACATAGATAAGGATATAGCTAGAACTACAATAGAAGATATAAAATCATACTGTAAGTATTTAATTGATCAACACATTAATACTTACAACAACACCATTCATATCGCGAGGTACTATTACTATGTTGATATGAAGAAAGAATATATTCATATGACAAAGTACTTTAATTCAGTAGGAGTCTTAGAAAATATAGTTGATAGAATTACATTATATGAAACAAAAGAGAAACAAGATGAGGTTATTCAAGATATCTTAATTCCTCCTTTTGGAACGGATTCATTTGACTTACCTAAATATACAAAAGCCTTTTTAGATAAGTTAAATAAGCATTTACCAAAAAGCAGTTGTAATAAAATATTAGCTGGGAATAATCACCATGTTCCAAAGGATAGTTTTACTAAAGAAAAAGAATTATATGAAGAATCAGTTTCACTTGAAGCCTATCTAAAAGATAGACACATTAGAAAAGTAAATGAACTAAAACACTACTATAAGAACAATATAGTATGGTTTGAACAAATTATTACTAAAGAAGCTATTGAGTATGTAGCAACTAATCAAGAGATATTAAGTGGAGTGTTAAAAGATGATAAATTATACGTAACAAAGATACCTTATGAAATCAGCAATTACTTATCAGAGAGAGATGATAAGTTAAAAAGGTATTATGCCTGTCACTGTAGTTTCGTTAGAGAGAACATTTTAACTGAAAAAGAAGATATTCCAAAAGAGTGGTGTTATTGTAGCGCAGGATACGCAAAATACCCTTTTGAAGTTATTTTTGATCAGGAGTTAGATGTTAAATTGTTGAAAACACCAATTGACGGAGATTTAGTATGTCGTTTTGAAATAGACTTAAGCAATGTTAAATATAGGAGGCAAACATGATAGTTAATAATGTTAGTAATTTAATAAGTAAAGAATTTAATAGTCCAGATGCATTAAAAACTTCAATGAAGGTTTTAATATCATCCAAAGAAGGCTGGGAAGACTATGTAATGAGAGAAGTAGAAGTTGGAGAAAAAGGATTTACTCCAAAACATTCTCATCCATGGCCGCATATTAACTACATGATTGAAGGAGATGGAGAATTACTTATTGATGGTAAAATCAATAAAGTAGCCTCTGGGTCTTTTGCTTATGTTCCATCAAACTCACTTCATCAGTTTAGAAATGTTGGGAAAGGAACTTTTAAGTTTATATGTATTGTCCCGAAAGATGGACATATGTAAAATTATTTACAAACAAATTTAAAATTCAATAAAAGAGATAATTGTATTTTAATGGTTGTCTCTTTTATTGTATAATGTTTATATGAGGAATTTTCACAATAAGAGTAGGTGATTTAATATGATAAAAAAAATAATAACTAAATACTTTGATGTAGTACCTTTATTTAGATATAAAGATATAGAGTTAAAAGAGAGACTAAGCTTAATATTCTTTATAGCTGGATTTTTTCTAGCTATAGTTGCTTTTCTTACAACTTTCTTCTTAGGTATGGGACTTTGGTTAAATATTCCTAATTTGTTAATTATTGCTATGTGTGTATTCTTACCATTTCTTTTTCCAAATGATTTTACGGTATTAGGAACTAGAGTTTTATATTTTGTTGCATATATATATATGCCTATCACATATTTTATTAATGGGGGACATAACGGAGTAGGTGTTTTGTTTTTCCTAATGATGGTTATCTATTCAGCTTTCTTTTTCGAAGGTAAAAGACTAGTTTACACTCTTGTTAGCTTAATGGTAGTTTACTCTGGTTCTATATTAGTTGGATATTATTACCCTAGCTTGATTATCTTCTATTCTGATGAACTAACTAAAGTTACTGATACGATTATGTCAATGATTATGGTATCTGTAGTATTATCAATAATTTCTAATTCAATATTTAGAAGTTATAATTTTGAGAAGAATCATGTATACCAGTTGATGAATGAACTTGAAGAGAGAAACGTAAAACTAGAAACATTATCTAATACTGATCAATTAACTGAAGTATATAACAGAAGATTTTTTATGGAAAAACTACAAATCGCTTTCGATGATTATTTCGAATCAAGAATGAATTTTTACGTAATGATGATTGATTTAGATGACTTTAAGAGAATAAATGATTCTAATGGCCATCTGTATGGTGACGAAATTCTTAAGCTTGTAGCAAATGGAATCCAATCATGTTTAAGAGAACATGATATAGTTTCACGTTATGGAGGAGAGGAATTTTCGGTAATAATAGCTCATTCTAACGAGGAAAATGGAATTATTATCGCAGAGAGAATTAGGAACACAATAGAGAAATTAAAATATAGGAATGAGTATTGTGTTACTGTGAGTATTGGAATAGTTAAGAATAGTGACTCAGACTCATTACTGGGAATATTGAAAAGGGCGGATGATTTTTTATACTTGGCTAAAGATAAGGGTAAAAACAGAGTTGAAGGAGAAGGAGTACAGAATTAATTGTAGGAGTGAAATGTATAAAACTAATAATTAGATACCCCTTAGGAGTATCTAATTATTAGTTTTTCTTTATTTTTCTCTAAAAAGAATTTGATAATGAAATAATTGTATGTTATAATATTTGTGTCTAATCGAAACTATAGTAGATTTCTACTTATAGATGTCGAGGTATGACAAAGCTAAAGCCGAAGTAATTCGGTGACAGAAAACTATAGGGTCTCGAAAGAGATAGCCAGTTACCTTACTTAAACATTTATATGGGAGTGATCTATTATGAAAAAGCTTATTATAGGCTTAGTTTTGGTTTTTTTAATCTTTATTTTTACGGATTCTATTTATGCTACTGTAAAAGCAGATGATCCATATTTAGAAGATATTACAGACTATTATATTGTGAATCAAAAATTATTAAATAAAAAAGGGAACAACTTAGTTCCTAATGGAGCTATTCAAGGGAAAAATGATGTATATTATATTGAATATCAATATGAAATCATCATAAAAGATGGAAAACAACTTGGAAGCAATATAGAACAACTATGGATGAGTGAAACACTTAGTCAAGAAATGCTAGAAAAAGTATTTACTTTTGAGTTTGATTATGAAGAAATAGAAACTCTTGATTACCGTGAACACCTATTCAAAGAGAGTGTTACAGCAAATCGTGTTATTGTAACATTGAAGGTTTCTATGGAAGAACCAGAAACTTATGAAATATATCAAGAATTATTTGGCAAACAATTATCATTTAAAGTATGTTTTACCGCTGAATAGAACCAATTTAAAAAGAGATCACTTGATCTCTTTTTTTTCATTTTTATTTGAACTTATATATTGCCAGATTGTTTTAAAAAGAAAATAGATAATAGCGCCGTTTATTACGAGTAAACCCACAAAAATCGGGTCTTGCATACGGTAAGTAAATGGTCCAAGTAGTGGAATTGTGAATTTATAAACACCCTCAATATCATTAAATGTAATATCTACAGGAGTTCCAAATTCATCTTTCCATTCATCAAAATCATTATCTTCTTTATTAGCACCTTGCGTCTTATAGATTACTTCATTACCATTATCTTCAATATCAGCTAGATAGTGTGTTACATAACTGTAATCGTCTAATTCGGGTATGTATGCTTGAAAAGTAATTATGTCTCCTTTTTGGAGTTCTACTTCATCAACGTTAGTTATTAATATCATATCATGAACCATAATCTCTGGTTCCATACTTGGTGATATTATGATGAAAGTTCTAAACCCAATAACATTTATCATCTTATTGGGAAACATTAGAGTCAAAATAATGTAAAGTATAAGGAATAGAGATAAACAAATAAACATAATTTTCTTCACAGTGTTCTTCATATTATCTTCTGCTTCCTTTATTACTAGTGAAACTATAATAAATAAAGGTTAAAATAAATCCATGAGCTGCTAGTAACAAATAATACCCGATATTAAATTTAGCACTGTAGTAAATCGTCCCAAATATATTAGCATCACTTTGAAATTCTCCTAAAACGAGGTTAAAAGGAACTGTTTGAGCTGAAACATTGTCATATGTTACAGATAATTCTTCTAAATCCCTATCAATAGAAACAATTTCTTCTACCCAATATTCATCTACACCATAGTCTGAATATACAACTACATTATCACCAATAGATATGTTATCTACATTGAATTCAGTGATTTTAACAATATCTGTATACATTGTCTGACTAACATTTTGTCCTGGTGATATGGCATTAATGAATGAATGATTAAAAATTGAATATTCGTATGATGGATCCATTCTATGAATTGTCATCATACCAATATTAACTAAAGCTAACAAAATAAGAAAGTAAAATAAAAACATTTTGATTCTCGTTTTTTTCTTTATCGGTTCAGGCACCTGGGTTATATTAATATTGTCTTTGCCTGAAATCGTGCTATTCTTACTTACATTTTCTAATTTAACACCATAATCTAATTTATTAAATAACATATCTTTCATTGTTTTTAAATCTTCTTGATTATTTTCTGAATCAGGTGATTTTTCGTCTTCTTTTTGTTTTCTTGCTTGAGCAGTTTTTTTTGCTTGATAAATTGCGCTTAACTCAACAATATCCATTTCTGAATCTGCAGTTTTATCAACTGATCCCGTAAAAAAATACTGAGGACTAACATTGTAGTATTCAGAAAGTTTGGCAAGAGTTTCAAGACTTGGTTGTCTTGAACTGCTTTCGTATCTTGAATAAGCTTGTCTAGTTATACCAAGTACTTCAGCAATTTGGCCTTGTGTTTTCTTATTTAAAGCGCGTAGTTCTTTTAGAATTTTTGATACTTTAGGTTTCATATAACTTTCCTCCAAACTATCATGAGGGTTCACACAATTGATTTTTCACAATAGTAAGAGTTCCTACATTTAATTTTTTTCAATATAAAAACAGAATTCCAACATGTATTAATGGGGAATCTGTTTTTACTTATATAGTTATAGGTTACTCGTCTGTACTTTGTTCGTTATCTTTAATAGTTTGTTCTTTACCTTTTTTAACCAAGTAAATGATTCCACCGATTACTGAGACATTAACGATTATTGCAGCAATTCCGAATGGACTCTTAAAGAAATCCGTAACATATCCAATCTTTGGAATTTGGAACCAGTAAGTTCCTAAAACATCATCTGGTAATAATACCCATGAATCAGGTACTGCATCATTCATATCTTCCCAATGACGATTTGTTTGGATAGTGGTAACTATTCCGTTTGTATTAATCGCATATATATAATGAGTAACTATTTCTTTAGTTCCATTATAATCAATATCTGCTTCGAAAGTAATTATGTCTCCGACTTTAGCATCCTCAATATCGAATTTGCGAACAAATACCATATCTCTAACATTAATCTCAGGTTCCATACTCTCAGTAATTACAACATATGGCTTAAACCCAAAAATTCTTACTGTCATATTAGGAGCAGCTATTTGTATAACAATGTAAATTAATAATATAGCTATAATGATAAAAGAAACTATCATTGCTATATTTTGTTTCATAGAAGATTTTTTCATCACGTATCTCTCCTTAATAATATTACTCACAAATAATTATATCATAAGGAAAAGAAATTGGCACGAATATTCTTGTTTCATTTAAATTAACCAATGGCAGTCCACTGAGAATTCCATCCTCCATCAACACCTGGTTCCTTGGTTGGATTATTTTTTTTGGCTTGATAAATGACACCATTATGGGTAACTTGATCTCCAATAACATAAACTCCATCTGAAGTCCAAGGTTCATAATATGTATAAGTACCAACACTTACATTACCTTCTGTAGGTGTGTTAGTTGGTGGTAATACATTGGACGCCCAATATGCGTATGAATACTCTATTACAGATGAAATAGAAAAACCCATGATTATTATCACTGCTATTCTAAAAGCACTGCGTTTTATATTCATGGGTTTCACCTCTCTTAACAATTTAAAATTTTTAGTATATATTATATGTGATTAATTAGTATTAGTAACAACGTTAGTAATCACATAACTTACTGTAACAACGATTGATCCATCAGAGATAAGATCATATTGCGCTAAAGATGTAGGTTCACTCATAGAAATAGCCCATGAGAATGTAGAAGCAGCTGCATCTAAAGTCATTGAAGTTGCGTTACCTCCATTAGGTGTAACAGTAATTGTTCCTGTATAAGTAGTAACAGTTCCAGCTGAATTTGCAATAACAGTAGTCCCATCATCATCATATGCTACCCAAGTAGCAGTTGCAGCGATATCTGCAGTAGCACCATTTGGGTTTGCGTTAGCAGTTTCGTCATCTGCCCATTCAATATCCCAAGTAATAGTACGTGAATCAAATGTTGTTGTTCCGTTAGCATAAGCTGCAGGTACTAAATCACCAACAGTTTGAGGGTTGTCTCCTGAAATAATATATTCAGTAGTAACAGTTTCACCTGTACCGATTGTAACTGTACCAACTGTTTCTCCATCGGCAGGTCCTGTAACTCCACTTGCCCAGTAAGCAAATGTTCCTGATGTAACGACTAAAGCTAACATTATTAATAATCCAATTCCTAATTTTGTACTTTTCATAATTTAATTTCTCCTTTTATTTTTTGATTTCAATTTTTTTTCTAATCTATTTTATCTAATTTTCATTAGTTGTTGCTGTATTTTATGTTTGTATTAAATTATTATGTTGTTTCTTCTTCATTAAATTGTTCTTTTGTTTGCAACTTGAATGATAGTGTGAACATAATATCTTTTCCAAAAAGATCTTCATATGCTTGCACTGAATCTTGTACATTTACAAGATTTATATCTAGGTTTCTTTCATTAGCTTCTTCCAAATCAATTGGTTCTTCTAATTGAATTACAATTGTTATTAATATCGTACTGTTGTATAAATCTAGAATTACTTCATCTGAAGAACCCATTACAGTAATATTAACTAGATGGCTATAGATTGAATCTCCATCAACTAATATATCTTCAACATTAATATGTAAATCAACAACATTTAATAACTCTTTTGAAACTCCAACTTCGTATTCTAAGACGATTTGATCAGTTTCATCAGTTGTGAGTATATACCCAGACGGAACTAAATATTTTATTTCTCTATCTTTATTTAAGTCCTCAATAACTACTTCAACAGGTTCTCCAATAGTTACTAACTCAATATCAAGAGGAACAGTTACTTCTTTCCAGTAAGATAATGCGGATGTAGATGTAAACGCAAATCCAACTAATAGAAATAACAAGGTAACTGGTTTTACAAGTCTGGAACTTATCAAAATATCACATCCTTTAGCTATAAAAAAATCCAGCATAATATCTGCTGGAAACGGTTATAATATCTTTCAACCAGTTTCCACAAATATCGTTGGTAGCTGGCTGCCATTTTAAAGGCCCTATAGTTTTGCGTGCTAGAATTTCTTCTAGTTTGCCTGAATATTCTTAAAAATATGAAGCTCATAATTCTTTAATTTATAATATAATAATATTTCTATTTTTATAATAAATAATACTGTTTTCCGTTAATATGACACTTTGACCTTAACTGTGCATTGAGCAACGTAATGGTGCTTATACTTATTTGAGGCCGTTAAAAACGAATTTCTTTTTTAATAATCATATTATATAACAATTACTTTCTAGTGTCAAGAATTATGACATATAATTTAATTGTTTACAAATAAGGATATATTTTTAACTTTAATGAGAATAACAATCTTCCTAGATATCATTTTTTTGTTCGATATAATATCTATGAATTTCTTTATATCAAAATGACATTGTTCTGTTGCTGTATTTATTTTTGATTATCTGTGTATATTTTTGGATTAGAATAATCAATCAATTTATTACTTTCCTGATATTACTATCTGAAATCCTAAAATTGATAAATGTATAGTTGAATAGAACATTTTTGATAATGATAAAGATTTAGAAGTTGAAATATGTATGATGCATTTGATCCAAAAACTAAAGCTATTTTTGTATAATTTTGAGTAGGAGTAATTTACATGAATAAAGTGAAATTAGGAATGACAGTACTAATGGAGTTTAATACAATTATCGAAGATGTTGAAGTTGCTAAGAAATTAGACTTGGATTTTTTAGAATTGAATATTAACATGAGCTATTGTTTTCCTAAACCAATTTGTAAAACACAATTGGAAGAATTTAAGAAAAATCATAAAATCGATTTTACTTTGCATTACTATGATACTGTTGATGTATCATCTCAAAATTTAAATTATCAAGAATATCTATATAAAGATATAAAAGAACTAGCAATAAATCTAGATGGAATAATTGAGCGTTTAATACTACATATTGAACCAGGTGCGTTTATGACGATTCATAGTGAAAAGAGATATGTATATAAATATGATGCTGAATATGTTGCTAGAACAATAAATACACTTAAAAAAGTAAAATCAATTTTAAGTGAACATAACATTTTACTTTTGTTAGAGAATGTTCCAATTCATCCATTTATGGAAGAATTGTATAAGGAATTAGGAGAGAATGATTTTGCTTTTTGCTGGGACATTGGACATGATGTTATTTACAACAATAGATTATTCTCAAGTTTTAAAGAGAAATATCATTTGAATGTACAACATATGCATATGCATAATGTTGATAATATGAAAGACCATCAAGAACTTCAAAAAGGCCAATTAGTAATAAGTGATTATGTTAAATTTGCAGTTGATAATGATATTAATGTAGTTATTGAAGTTAAGGATTTAGATAACCTTACTAGATCAGTTGAGTATTTCAATAAGCTATAGAGGTACAACATATAATATAAAAACTAACAATAAGTTTAACTTTTTGTTAGTTTTTTTAAAGTTATAATACTGCTATTTATTGAATAATATAAGGATTAAAGATATAATTATTCTTGTATAGAGTTTCTTTTGATTAATATAATAATGAGGAGGATTTTACGTGAATGTTATTGAATTTAATAATTTAACAAAGTATTACGGAGATGTTAAAGGTTGTCAAAATGTAAACTTTAATGTTAAAGAGGGTGAGATATTCGGATTTATTGGACCTAATGGTGCTGGTAAAAGTACAACTATTAGAACAATGTTATCTTTGATTTATCCTACTAGTGGATCAATATCTATCTTTGGTAAAGATGCCATTGACGAAGGTCACGATGTTAGAAAAGACATCGGGTATTTACCTTCTGAAATATTTTACTATGATAAAATGAAGGTTATTGATTTACTTAATTATTCTGCTAGTTTTTATGAGCATGATTGTACAGAGAAAATTCAAGAACTTGCAGAAATTATGGAACTTGATTTAGAACGTAAAATACAAGATCTATCTTATGGTAACAAAAAGAAAGTCGGAATAGTTCAAGGATTACTACACTCTCCAAAATTGATTATTCTTGATGAACCAACAAGTGGATTAGATCCATTAATGCAACAGAAGTTTTTCAACTTAATTTCGGAAGAGAATAAAAAAGGAGCAACTGTCTTTTTTAGTTCTCACATTTTAGGTGAGGTACAACAACTATGTGATAGAGTAGCTATTATTAAAGATGGTGAAATTGTTAAAATACAAGATGTAAAAGATTTAAAAACTGATAACTATAAGAAGTTTAAAATAAGTGGAGTAAATCTAAATCATGGAAAATTTGGAATTGATGGAGTATCTAAATTAGTAGAATCAGAGGAAGAAGTTTCCTTCTTCTTTAAAGGTGATATAAACGATATTGTAAAAATACTTGGTACACTAAAACTTAAAGACGTTATTATTGAAGAACCAACCTTAGAAGAAATATTTATGCATTACTACGAGTAGGTGATGAATAATGAATATATATTTATTTGAATTGAAGATGTACAAGAAATCAATTATTATATGGAGTATTTCCATATCATTTTGGATAATGTTTTATATGGCTTTTTTCCCGATGATAACTGCTAGTGGAGCATCTTTTGATGGTATAATGGAAGAATTTCCTCCAGAGTTTTTAGCAATGTTTGGAATGAATATAGATTTACCTATGAGTTCAATACTAGGATATTTCGGGCTTACATTCTCTATGGCACAAATACCTATTGCCATTCAAGCGTCAAATTATGGATTACATGCTTTGAGTGTAGAAGAAAGAGAATTAACAGCAGATTTCTTATTAAGTAAACCAGTTAAAAGAAATAAGATTATTATTTCTAAGTTTTTAGCTGCATTAACAAGTTTAACAATTGTTAATGCATTTATTTGGATTTTCAGTATTGCTTCTTTATATATATTTAGTGGTGATCAAGCATTTGAAATGTCAAAGGTATTAGTATTGCTAACGACAGTTATATTTTTCCAATTATTTTTCTTGAGTGTTGGAATGGTTATTTCAGTATCGTTAAGAAAAATAAATAGTATCTTAAGTTATTCAATGGGTTTAGGATTTGGGCTGTATATCATGAACTCTTTTAAGGAATTACTTAGTTCAGACCTCTTTGGATATATTTCACCATACACATACTTTAGTCCAACATATATTTTAATTAATGGACATTATGAAATATTACTTTCGATTATTTGCTTATCAATTATCGTAATATCACTCACAATGAGTTATTTCTTGTATTTAAAAAGAAATATCCATTCATTATAGGAGGCCTATTATGAATATAATAAAAAGAGAATTAAGAGCAAATCTAAAAGCATTTATTATTTGGGTAGCATTACTTATGCTTATTATATTTGCTGCAAGCTCTGAATTTAATGTTTTTAGAAATAATCCTGAATTATTAGAATTGATGAATGAACCTGGAATGGCGATGCTATTTGAAGGGATTGGTGGTTCAATAGCAAATGTTACAAAACCTGAAGGATTTCTTAGTATATTCTCAATATATCTCTATGTTCCACTATCTATCTATGCAGCTCTATTAGGTAGTTCTATTATTTCAAAAGAAGAAAGAGATAGAACTGCAGAGTATTTGTATACTCTTCCAATTAAAAGAAATGAAGTTATTTTAAGAAAAATGATTACTGCAGTTTTTTATGTTCTTGCTTTTATCGGGATACTTATTACAGGAGTGATTTTAATGTTTAGTCGATTTAATCCTGATGAAAATTTCTATTCATTTATGAGTTACTTGACAATAGCATTAATATTTACATCTTTAATGTTTTTATCTATTGGTATGATGTTTGCTTCAATTTTAAAACAATACAAAAAGTCTGGATCAATAACCTTAGGAATATTACTTGGGTCATACATGTTAAATATATTAGTTAGACTTGTTGACGAATTAGAGTTCTTAAAATATATTATTCCATTTCAATATTTTGATGTAACAGAGATGCTAAATGGGAATATTGAATTTATATTTGTATTATTATCACTAATTATTATTGGTTCTTGCATTACTGCTGTGTTTTATTTCTACAAGAGAAGAGATTTATATATTTAGTTATAAGGAGTGATTACTATTAAAGAAAGAACTATAACTGACAAATATAGTAATAAGCTTAATCTTTATATTTGGGATAACTGCACAAGTGTTAAAGGGGTTATCCAAATAATGCATGGCGTTAATGAACAAGGATTAAGATATATTGAATTTGCTGAATACTTAAATAAACAAGGATATATTGTTTATCTAGCTGATCACATATCCCAAGGTAAAAGCAGATTACTTAGCGAAGATACTGTGTATTTCGGGAATAAAGGTGATGAATTAGTTCAAGGATTAATTACTGTGAAAAAAGAGATAAATAAAGATTACCCTAATACTGATAAATATATTTTAGGACATAGTTTAGGCGCTCTAATAATTAGAGAATATTTAATTGATTATCCTAATGAATATAAGAAAGTTATTTTATCAGGTTCAGGATTATCTAATATAACAGGTGTTGGCTTAATGGTATCTATTGGTAAATTTCTAAGTTTATTTGGTAAGAAGAAATCAAGTAAGTTTTTTGATAATTTATTTAGAAAGACACAATTGAAGCTAAACGAAAAAGTGCAAATCAATCACTTCATTGAGTGGCTTACTAGAGATAAAGAAAAGAATGAACAAGATAAACTAGATAAATATTTATTTATCAGTTTAAGTGTATCTGTCTTTGTTAGGTTACTTAAATTATTTAAAAAGACTAGTAAGTTAAGTAATATAAAGAATATGGATAAAGGAATAGAGTTTCTTTTATTAAGCGGAACTCATGATCCTTCAACAAACTTTGGAGAAGACACTTTAAACTTAAATAATAAACTAAATGAATTTGGAATGAATTCAAGTGTAAAACTATATCTAAATGGGAGACATGATAATCTCCAAGAAATTAACAGATTAGAAGTTTTTAATGATATATTTATGTTTATTCAAAAATAAGGGGTGAAAGAATGATTTACTTAGAAGTTATTATCGTCTTACTAATTGGAGTAATAATATATTTAATATCTAAACAAGAAAAGATTAAGGAAAAAGCTGGAGAAGATATTTTTAATTTATTCTTAAGCAATGTATTTGATGATCGAGTAAGTTGGTTTAGAACTATGAATAAATATGTAAAAGATCGTCCTTCTGTATTTGTAGGAGATTCTTTAACTCAGGAATTTTTACTTACTGAAGTATTGTCAGGTTATAATGTTTGTAATAGAGGAATTGGTGGAGATACAACAAACGGTGTATTAAAGAGAATGAGAGAAAGTGTATATGATTTAAATCCTAAAAAGTTATTTCTTCAAATTGGAGCAAATGACTATACTATAACTAAAAATACAATTAAAGAGATACGAGATAATATAGCGAAAATCTCAAGTCTAAGTTTGAAGAAAATTCCAGATTTAGAAGTATATCTAATAGCTCTTTATCCAGTTGGAGAAAAAGCGTTTATCCAAGTTGATGGAGTTGATGTTAAGTACAGTGATGCAAATAAGAAAATTAGAGATACGAATAAACTAATTAAGGAATTAGCATTAAATAGTAACTACACTTATATAGATGCATATGAGTTATTTAGTGATGAAAAAGGGAATCTAACTAATGAATGGACAAGAGACGGAATTCATCTATCACCCTTAGGATATGAAATTCTAGAGAAAGAACTTGTTAAATACTTATAAAAACAACAGTAGGAGGTTATATATATGGGACATAATACATCTAGAACAGGATATGAGAAACTAGTAAAAAGATTAAATAAATTTCCTCAAGGTGTTCCACCTTCAGAAACTTTATATAAAATCTTAAAAGTAATGTTTTCGAAAGAAGAGGCTAAATTAGTGTCTTTATTACCTATTAAACCTTTCACAGCTAAAATAGCTTCAAAAGCATGGAAAAAATCACTTGAAGAAACAACTGAGATTTTAACTGAGTTATCTTCAAGAGCTTTACTTATCGATATTGAAGTTGATGGCTATTCAGTATATTCTATGCCACCTCCAATGGCTGGATTCTTTGAATTCTCTTTAATGAGAGTAGGAGGAAAACTTGATCAAAAAGTATTAAGTGAATTATTTCATCAATATATTAATATTGAAGATGACTTTATTTTAGAATTGTTTACAATGCCCACACCTCTTGGAAGAGCATTCGTAAGTGAAGAGACTATAGAAGATAAAAAATTATATGTACTTGATTATGAAAGAGCATCTAATGTTATAAAAACAGCAACTCATATAGGTGTAGGAACATGTTATTGTAGACATAAAAAAGAACATATTGGAGAAGCATGCGATGCTCCTATGGAGATTTGTATGACCTTTAATAATACAGCTGCTTCATTAATTAAATATGGATATGCAAAACAAATAACAGAAGAAGAATGTCTTGATTTACTTGAAGTAGCTAAAAAGCATAATCTAGTTCAATTCGGAGAGAACGTTCAAAATAAAGTTGCCTTTATTTGTAACTGTTGTAGTTGTTGTTGTGAAGCGCTAGTTGGTGCTAGAAAAGTTGGAGTAGGAAATGCAATTAGTTCATCAAATTTCATAGTAGAAATAGATGAAGATGAATGTACAGGATGCTCTAAATGTGTTGATGTTTGTCCTGTTGAAGCTCTCTCGTTAGTATCTAAACATAGTACTAATAAGAAAAGAAAAGTTGTTCAATTATTAGAAGAAAATTGTATTGGTTGTGGAGTTTGCGTTAGAGTTTGCAAACCAGAAGCTCTTGAAATGATACCTAGAGAAAGCAGAGTATTTACACCAATAGATTTAACACATAGAGTTGTTGTTGAGGCAATTGAAAGAGGTAAATTACAAAACCTTATATTTGATAACCAAGCTCACTTTAATCATCGTATTTTAGCATCTATCTTAGGAGTAATTTTAAAATTACCTCCTGTTAAACAAATTATGGCAACTAAACAAGTTAAATCAAAATACATTACAAAACTAATCGAAAGAAGCAGAAAAAAAGCTGAAAAAGAAAAATCATGAAAATGATTTTTCTTGATTATATTGTGTTATATTAGTATAGACAGAAGGTGATATCTTGAACATAGTAGTAATGATTGATTCATTTAAAGGTACAGTTTCATCTGTAAGATTATCTTCCATTATAAAAAGTGAGTTAGAAGATATGGGACATAATGTAAAATCAATCCCTATATCAGACGGTGGTGAAGGCTTTGTAGATTCTATCAAAGCCCATTTTTTGATTGATACATTGAAAGTAGATTCAATTGGTCCTTTAGGAGATAATGTTATTTGTGAATATATATTAATCGATCATGTTGCATATATTGAGATGAATAGTGCTGCTGGGATTTCTCTGATTGATGAAAATAGATTAAATCCTTTACTGACAAGCACTGCTGGGTTAGGAAATATCATAAAAGATGCAATTAGAAAAGGAGCCAAGAAAGTTATTCTTGGTATTGGAGGTAGTGCAACTAATGATGGAGGAGCAGGAATGTTTCAAAAGTTAGGAGTTAAGTTTTATAATAAAGATAAATTAATTGTTAAGAATATGAATGGATCTTTAATTGGAGAAGTTACATCAATCGACATATCAGAATTTCAAAAGAATATAAAAGGAATAGATTTTGAAATTGCAAGTGATGTCAAAAATGTGCTTCTTGGAGAAAATGGATGTGCTAAGATATATTCTCCTCAAAAAGGGGCAAGTGAAATTCAGGTTAAAATGCTTGAAGAAAACATGGTTAATTTTGCAAATATAGTGGAAAAACAATTTGGAAAAAGTTTTCGTAATATCCCTAGTTCAGGAGCAGCCGGAGGAATTGGATTTGGATGTCTTTCTTTTCTTAGAGCTAAGGTAAGTAGTGGAATCGATTTAATGATTAATTTACTAGACCTTAAAGATAATATTAAGAACTCAGATTGTGTCATAGTTGGAGAAGGAAAACTAGATGAACAAACCATAAATGGAAAGGCACCAGTTGGGATTGCTAAACTTGCAATGAAACATAATAAGGAAGTTGTTGGATTGTTCGCATTAATTGATGATAATGTTGAGTGTGACTATTTAGATAGGATTTATTCGATAGTTCCAAAGTATGCTACTAAAGAAGAATCAACAAAGAATCCTGAATTATATTTTAAAGAAATGATAAAAGATATTAAATTTTGAACGGAGTAAATCAAATGGAAAATCTATTTCAAAAACTTGAAGTTCTTTATGGCAATAAAGCAGGTGAAGTATTTCAAGATATTCAAGATTTTGTAAAAGCAAATAGAAAAGATGTTTCAAATAATTGGATTTCTGAAAAAGATATTATGCTAATTACTTATGGAGATTCGATAATTAAAAAGGGTGAGAGCCCCTTGAAAACTTTGAATACGTTTTTAAAAGAATATACCATGGACTACATAAATTCAGTCCATTTATTACCTATGTTTCCTTTCTCATCTGATGATGGATTTAGTGTTACTAATTATAAAGAAATTAATCCAGATTTAGGGAATTGGAATGATATTTTTGAGTTATCAAAAAAACATGATTTAATGTTTGATGCAGTAATCAATCATATTTCAGTATCAAGTAATTGGTTTCAAGGGTATCTAAAAGGTGAAGAAAAATACGATGATTATTTTATTGAATGCTTTGATAACATTGATTATTCAAAGGTAATTAGACCAAGAGCTTTACCATTATATTATCCATTTGAAACAGCAAAGGGTATAAAAAATATCTGGGCTACTTTTAGTAATGATCAAGTGGATTTAAATTTCAAGAACCCAAAAGTATTACTAGACATTTTAAACATTTTAGTTATGTATGCTAATAAAGGTGCTAGATTTATTCGCTTTGATGCTATTGGTTTCGCCTGGAAAAAAGAAGGAACTACATGTATGCATTTGGATGAGACTCACCTATTAGTTCAAGTCATGAGAACTGTACTTGATGAATGCGTTAAGGGAACAATTATTATAACTGAAACAAATGTTCCTCATAAAGAAAATATTAGTTACTTAGGTAACGGATACAATGAAGCTCAAATGGTATATCAATTTCCACTTCCCCCACTTACTCTTCATTCTTTTATAAAGGAAGATGCAGCAATACTTAGCACATGGGCGAGAAGTCTAGAGGAAACAGAACTAACTAATAACACCTCATATTTTAATTTTCTTGCAAGTCATGATGGTATTGGATTAAGACCAACAGAAGGTATATTGAGTGATGCTGATAGACTATTAATTGCTGAGAACGTCCTTGCAAATGGAGGTAAAATTAATTATAAGAATAATCCTGATGGAACAAAAACACCATATGAATTAAACATAAACTATCAAGATGCTCTTGTTACAAGTAGTGATAGTGATGAAGATAGAATCAAAAAATTTATGGCTTCTCAAGCAATTTTATTAAGTGTCATTGGGATGCCTGGAATCTATATTCATAGTTTGCTCGGCTCAAGCAATGATTATGAAGGTGTAAAAAAATCTGGAATTAATAGAAGAATTAATCGTGAGAAGTTGGAATATAATAAACTAATTAAAGAATTAAATGTTGAATCTGACAGATCAAAAATTCTAACTGAATTTTTAAAGATGATTGGTATTAGAAAATCTGAATCTGCTTTTTCACCTTCAGCATCTCAGAAAGTTCTTAGATTAGATAAAAGACTATTTTCAATTATAAGAGAGAATAAGCAATCAAATGAGAGAATATTAGTTATAATAAATGTATCTAGAGATGATATAAAAATTAACGTAGATTACAAAGGTGAAAATCTAATTACAAATGAAAAGATTGGTGAAGTTACTAATGTAAAAAGATTTCAATATATGTGGATAAAGATTAATTGATATTGAAAAGAGGTGAATTAAGTGCTTGAAAAAGATATGTATATAATAATAAGGAAACATCTTGAAGGATATGGCTTTAAAGTCAAAGCTGAAGTTCTTGATACTGATATCACCGCAGTGAATGAGGATTTAGTAGTTATTGTTGAAATGAAAAAGACACTTAATACACGCTTAATATATCAAGGATGTCTTAGACAAAAGATAAGTGATTATGTTTATTTAGCCATTGTTAAACCAACTACTAAAATTCTTAGATCAAAGCAATTTAGAGAGAAACTACATATAGTTAGAAGATTACAATTAGGAATAATTTTTGTCAATGTACAAAAAAAATATGTTGAGACCTTTTTGGATCCCAAGAATTATTCTTTCAAAAGGAATAAAATCTTGAAAAGAAAATTATTAAAGGAATTTGAACAAAGACAAACTTCATTCAATATAGGTGGAGTAACTAAAACTAAAATAATTACTGCTTATAGAGAGAGAGTTTTAAGGATAGCTTATTACTTGCTAAATGGACCTTTAACTATAAAAGAAATAAAGACTTTAACAAATGATCATAAATGCTCTTCTATTTTACAAAAGAATTATTATAATTGGTTTGATAGAGTTGATAGAGGAATATATCAATTGAATGATATAGGTATAAATGATTTATCTAAATATCAAAATGTACTAGATATAATTATTAATCAGAATTTAGATACTAAATAAGTACAGTATATATAATAAGGACACTAAGGATTATGACAAATTCAAAAGAGTTGACTATTTCAACTCTTTTTATATATGCTATAATATTTTTTGAGAAGGTGTTGCATATGTCAAAAGATGATAGTAGAAGATACTTAATCTTGAAAGACCCAAACATTTACAAAGGATTAATTATATTAGCATTACCTTTAATGCTAAATAATTTTATTAAAACAATACATGATTTAGTTGATATGTATTTTGTGTCTAAAATTCCTAATTATAGTGCAGAAGCAGTTAGTTCAATATCAATTACATTTCCTGTTGTTTTTACT